>JAGHBR010000416.1 GCA_021160885.1 Caldisericaceae bacterium | reverse complement strand
TACTGTACAGGCTGATAAAGCTCATTGGGCAGGTTTAACTCCCGAGAGCGGAAAATATTCTGGTAATCCGGTATGTAGCTCATTTCTTCGGTTGCCGGAACACCAAGAGTAAATCGAGCCCAGGGGAATTTAACGCCAGTTTTAAAAGTAAAGGTAAAGATTCTTTTTGTTGTGTTGCCCAGTTGTGCCTCGTTTTCATTAAACCACAAATTGTAGCTTTTATTTTGTGTGTCGATGACCATGAGTACCGGCTCATTCCAGATAAGCGTATCCGGATAAAATTTAAGCACAATCCGTGCCCTATATATTAAAGAATCAGGGATGTATTCGTAATCTGAATTTCTGGTAATTGGGGCCCTGGGATTAAATCGGTACTGAATTTTAACCAATTGTACCTCAATATTTTCAAAATGGTAAGGATAAAAAGATGAGTTCGATTTAGGAATTTTTAGCGGATGGCAGGCCATGGAAATCAGAAAAATAAAAAGGAGGAAAAAACTTTTTTTACCAGCAAATTTCAACAATTTCATTCAATCAACTTCTTAAGTTCATCCAATTTTTGCAAAGCCTGTAGCGGTGTTAAATTATTGACATCGACTTTTTGCAGTTCTTTTTTAACCTTTTCGTCCTTTTTCTGTTCTTTTTTCTCCAGCATATCAAACAGGCTTAGCTGATTAGAATCGTATGTTCTGCCCGAGCGGCGCATGGCCAGCCGTGGTTTTTTGGTAGTGGGAGAAAGTTCATTAGCTTCCAGGTTTGTTAAAATCTCTTTTGCGCGGGCAATGAGGGGCGCCGGTAAACCGGCCATCTGCGCTACGTAAATTCCGTAGGAATTATCAGAGCCTCCCGGTACAATCTTCCTTAAAAACACCACCTGATCTTTCCATTCTTCCACAGCAACGTTGTAATTTTTGATGCGCGGATAAAGCAGAGCCAACTCTGTTAATTCATGGTAATGGGTGGCAAACAGGGTTTTACATCGCAGGCGTGGTTCGCGGTAAATATATTCCGCAACAGCCCAGGCAATGGACAGCCCGTCAAAAGTACTCGTGCCCCGGCCAATTTCGTCTAACAAAATCAGACTGCGCGGCGTGGCGTTGTTCAAAATATTGGCCGTTTCGTTCATCTCCACCAAAAAGGTACTTTCGCCTGAGGCTAAATTGTCTGAAGCCCCAACCCTGGTAAAAATCCGATCGACAATACCAATGCGGGCCATTTTAGCCGGCACAAAAGAACCGATCTGAGCCATTAATACAATCAGCCCAACCTGCCGTAAAAAGGTAGATTTACCGGCCATATTGGGTCCGGTGATGATCCAGATTTGTTCTCTTTCCGGATCAAGAAAGGCGTCATTAGCAATAAAATCTTCACCCGGCGGTAAAGTCTTTTCTACCACAGGATGGCGACCTTCCCGAATTTCGAGCACCTGGCTATCATTGATCTCCGGGCGCACGTAATTATTTTCGATGGCCGCCACGGCGAAACTAAGAAAACAGTCTAATTCGGCAATTAATTTACTGTTTCGTTGAATAGGTTCAATGTAACGACCGATTTCTTCTCTGATTTCTTGAAAAAGACGATATTCAAGTTCGTTGATTTTTTCTTCAGCGCCTAAAATTTTATCTTCCCACTCTTTAAGCTCCTGCGTAATGTAACGTTCGGCGTTAACCAGGGTTTGCTTGCGTACATATTCCGGCGGAATTTTTTCTTTGTGTACATTGGTGACTTCAATATAATAGCCAAAAACTTTGTTGTAACTTACTTTAAGAGTAGGAATGCCAGTGCGTTTACGTTCTGCTTCCTGATATTCAAGCAGCCAGTCCTTGCCATGTTCGGAAATTTCGCGCAATTCATCCAATTCCTGATTGTAGCCGGGCTTTATGATGCCTCCTTCCTGCATGGTAATCGGCGGATTTTCCACGATGGCCTGGTCAATCTTTTCCGTTAGTTGATCTAAAATGGTAAACGAATCAAAATGCTCTTTTAAAGCCGGGCAAGCAGAATTTTCAATAATCGACTTAATGGGCCCAATCTGTTTTAAAGATGAGCTAAGATTCTGAACATCCCGCGCATTGGCCCTGTTTGTCACAATTTTGCCCAACAGCCGCTCGGTATCAAAAAATTGTTTCAACTCTTCGTTGATAGCCTGACGCAATTCGGAGGATTCGTACAGTTCGTTGACCACGTCCAGCCGATGGTTGATCTGTTCTTTGTCCAGCAAAGGTTGCTGAATCCATTGTTTAAACAACCGTGCA
This sequence comes from Caldisericaceae bacterium, assembly GCA_021160885.1. Classification (GTDB taxonomy): domain Bacteria; phylum Calditrichota; class Calditrichia; order Calditrichales; family Calditrichaceae; genus Caldithrix. Next base: position 5,775 of record JAGHBR010000416.1, on the reverse strand, counting down.
CCCATGGGCGTGATGGTAAAATCGATGATCTGTAAAAGCGTGTTTCTGGAACCGGCGCCGGACATTGATTGTGCGATTTCCAGATTGCGCCGTGTGCTCTCGTCTAACACCATATAGCTGGAAAGATTGATCCGTTGCAAATGGATGAAATGTTCCAGACGCGTTTTGTAATTTTCTTGTAAATAATGAATGAGCACGCCGGCGGCGATCACTCCGGCATCCATATCTTCGATGCCGAATCCTTTTAAGGAATGGGTTTTAAAATGCTGGAGCAGCTGCTCGTACATGTAACTTCGATCGAACAGCCAATCATCGCGTTTGGTGACCAGGGCGTTTAAATGATTGGTAATTAAGCGTTGAATATTTTCAAATTGGTTGGCAGCAACCAGGATTTCACGCGGCTGGTAGCGAATCAGATGTTCGAGTAAATTTTTCTTCGGAAATTCGGCCACTTGAAAATTGCCGGTGGAAACGTCGGCAATGGCCATGCCACAGAGTTCTTCTTCCAGATGAACGGAAACCAAAAAATTGTTGGAACGACTGTCCAATAACTTTTCGGAAAGAGTAACCCCGGGGGAGGCAATTTCTACCACTTCCCTTTTAACCACGCCTTTGGCCGTTTTCGGGTCTTCTACCTGCTCACAAATAGCGACTCGCAGACCGGCGTTAAGCAATTTGGGCAAATGATTGTCTAATGCGTGGTAAGGAAAACCAGCCAGCGGAACATCAGCCGCTTTACCGTGGGCACGTTTGGTTAAAGCAATACCCAGGGTTTTTGCCAGTAATTTAGCATCTTCGTAAAACGTTTCGTAAAAATCGCCCATGCGGTAAAGCAAAAGCACATCTTTGTAGTCCGCTTTAATGCGCAGGTATTGCTCCATTAAAGGGGTGGTTTTATTTTCTTTTTTCTTTTTACCCTTTGCCATATTTCTATTAAATTTTAACTGGAATGATTGGTAAACTAAAGTAGAACGTACTGCCCTTCCCTGGTTCACTTTCTAACCAGACCTTGCCATTGTGTAAAGAGATAATTTCCTTACTGATGGCCAATCCCAAACCGGTTCCTTTTAACGAGGCATCTTTACCGGCTTCGGTTTGTTCATATTTATTAAAGACTTTTTCCTGCTCCTCGGGAGGAATGCCTACGCCTGTGTCCTGAACAGCCACATGAACGGCCATCATCTCTTCGTCGGTAAGCTCATTTTTTTCTTTAACCAATCGACTGGACACTTTAACCCGCCCGCCGGAAGGCGTAAATTTAATGGCATTGCTTAAATAATTGTTTAGCACCTGTTCAATCCTTAAGCGGTCGAACTGTAAAAAGGAAATGTTGTCGTCCAGATCTAATTCCATTTTAATATTCTTTTCGCGCGCCAAAATCTGGTAATGTTTAAAAACGGTTTCAATTAAGGCATTAATCGAATTAATTTCAATGTTTAGTTCAAAGCGGCCCGCTTCTAATTTGGAAGCAATCATGAAATTGTCGATTAATTTTAATACTTTATCCACATTTTCCTTGGCAATTGACAGCAACTCTGCCTGTTCCGAAGAAATATTGCCCACCACCTGATTACGGACAATGTCGATGTAACCTTGAATAATGTTCAAAGGAGAACGCAGATCATGGACGATCATGGAATTGAAATCGGCCTTTAATTGTTCAAGTCGGCGCTGCGGTCTTAAATCGGCCAGTACGCCGATAAAGCCGGCCTTTTTTACATTTTCGTAATAAGGCGTTAAATAGATTTTAAATGGGATATATTCATTATCGTTACTCATCAATTCAATTTCAATACCATCTTTGGAAAGTTTTTCCAGTGCCTTTGGCGACATATCTTTACGGGCCAGTTTGACAATCTGGTTTTCGAACTCGGCACGGGTTTTAAGCGAACAAAGATCGTAGAAACTTTGATTCAACAATGCATTCTGATCATTGTATTTTAACATGGTAACCAGGCTCTGGTTGATATAAACGATATTTCCTTTAAAATCACAGGTAACCAGTCCCATAGTCATGGTTTCAGCCAATAAACGGTATTTTTCTTCAGAGTTTTTTAAATCGAGGTAAAGCTTGGCATTTTCCAGGACAACGGCCGCCTGATTGGCAAAATATTCCAGACTGCGTACCTTATCTTCGGTGGGCCGTACGCGATCTACCGGATCATTAACCGCAAAGTAACCCAACTGCCGGCCTTTACTACGAATGGGAATAATTAACCAGTCATCATCACTCCATTCACGACCGATAGAAAGCTGAAATTGCAGCTGGTCTTCCGGGGTAATATTCTCTTTGCTTAACTGATTGTCATAAAAATATGAATGGCTGATTCTGAAAGATTTGTTGATTAAATTAATAAAAAAGCCGTTGCTTTTATTGTTTTTGATTTTTTCGTAAGAAGCCTGGGTAATTCCGTAGTAACAAACATTTTCTATCTGATTGGAATATGGATTTATTTGATCGAGAATAACAATATTCCAGCCCAGTGTGCGACGGATGGCGGTGGCAATTTTGTTTAACAGTTCGTTGATATCGCTTTCCAGCGTTAATTCTTTACCTAATTCAAAAATCCGATCTAACTGTTTCAACGTTTTTTGCGCCTGTTTAACCACGCGACTCTCTTCCAGAACTGCCGTGGCATTAGAAATCAGTTCTTCTGTTTCCATGATCTGATCCGGCGTAAATTGTTGTTCTGCTTTTTCAGAAGCAACAATCATCAGGCCTTTTTTCTCACTACCAATTCGCAAGTTGTACAGAATACCCTGATGGTACTCCTTGCCGGTAATGGTTTTTAAAATATTCTTTACATCGGCAATTTCAGGCTGATCGAAATTCAATACAAAACTGGAAACATCGGATTCCAAAAATTTTTCAATGGTCGGATAGTCTTTTAGCAAAATGATAGGCGGTTTTTCCTGCTGAAAACTTAACTCATTGCCATTTGGTTGAAAAAAGTATTGCGGGTACAAAAAGCGAAAGCCTTCATGAAAATTAAAGAAAATGCTGATATCTGCATTAAGTTGCTCAAGCAATTGCTGATTCAGATGCCTGGCAACCTTGTCTTCATTCATGCGTTTAAATAAATAACGAATTCCCGAAGTATCGTCATGCCGTTCAAGCGGAGTTTCGCCTTTCAAAACTTCCGATACGCGTCGTTTTTCGACATTGGAAACAAACAAAAGCTCATTTAAGCGATCTTTGGAAAGCGAAACTTCATTATTAAAACCCAATAAAATCAATCCAAAAAGCTGGCTGTTAAACCGTAACGGAAATTGGAAAAAAGTTTTACCATGAACCCCGATGGTAGAAAGAAAATCCAGAATATATTTATCATTTACAATTTCGGCTTTAAGGTTTGGATGGGTAATAAAATATTGTTGCCAGAAAGGAACGTTTAAAATTTCATTTTTAAGTTTTGTGCCTAAACGATATTTGGAAAGAACGGCGCTAAATTCATAATCTTTTTTCTTGTTATCATAAATAAAATGGATTAGAAAATCGGGTTCAACTACCAATTGGATAAAATTATTAACCGCTTCTCCTAATTGGTAAACGTCATTGGTATTGAGGATTGAATATTGTAATTCAACAATTTTCTGCAAATCCCACATTTTTCGTTCATAACTCAGAATGCGATCGCGTAATTCAAGATGGATCTGGATTTTAATTTTTAATTCGCTCAGATTAGGCGTCAGTTCAATGGTATCATCAATTCCCAATTTTTTTATTTCTAACCGTTCGAATAATTCTACATCCGGAATCATCACGATAATGGAAATCAGGCGGCCCGCTTTTAAGGAGCGGATTTTTTTAATAATGTTTTTGGCAGAGGCAGTTAACGCTGCACCCCACAAAATCAAATCGGGCTTCATCGACTCGGTCAGGCTGAACACATCATCGGTATTAGGCGGAATTATGACCGAATAGCCAACTTCTTTTAAATAGCGGCCAATTCGTTCCTGAATAATATTATTACGATGCACTATTAAAATCTTTTTTCTTCCGCTCATCTGAATACCTTTTAAAAATGATCTTGCTTATTAATCTTGCGCATTCTAAAAATTATTTGGCCGGGCATTTACATGGTTTCTTTGGTAAATCAAATACATGCCTTCAAGGTTCAGGTAATGATCTACATAATCGATTACCGATGTGTAAGCAACGATTTTAGAGGCCAGGCCGCCTGTGGCCACAACAACTGCTTGCTGTCCCAGAAGTTCTTTCAATTTTTTAACCAGCCCTTCGATTAAAAATACGCTGCCCCAAAAGATGCCGCTTTGAATACTCTCTTCGGTGGTTTGCCCGATGATTTTTTCGGGAAACTCGAAATTCACTCTTGGTAATTTGGCTGCCTTTAAGTGCAGGGCCTCAATGGAAGTAACAATACCCGGAGAAATAATTCCCCCCTGATAGTTGCCATCGGCATCAATGCAATCAATAGTGGTAGCCGTTCCAAAATCTATTACAATGCTGGGTTTTCCATATTTTTGAATGCAGGCCACGGCATTACACAACCGATCGGCGCCGACAGCCGCCGGATTTTTGTACAAAATCTGCATACCCAAATCGACAGAAGCATCGATAATTAAAGGATCGAAATTTAAATACCTGCGTGAAAAATATTGAAAAATTTCAGTCAAATCCGGCACTACAGAAGAAATACAAACGCCACTAATGTCTACAAAATTTAACTTTTCCAGTTCAAAAAAATGATGTAATAAAACGGCTAATTCATCTTCGGTGCGGGCCATTTCAGAAGCAACGCGCCAATGATTGATTAAATTACCCTTTTCAAATACACCAACAACAGTGTGTGTATTGCCAATATCAAATGCCAGTAACATCCTCTTGCTCACCAATTACTTCGCCTGTTATCAATGAATGTAATTGCCCGGATTTGTCCTCGTAAATCAAATAACCAGATTCATCAATGTCCCGGACAATTGCTTCCTGTTCGCCAAAGGGAGTATCAATAATTACCTTTTGCCCAAACTGGCTGCAGCGTTGTTTCCATTCGTCAATTACCTGACGATACAAAGTGCGTTCAAATCGTTCATAATCTTTTTCAAAGTTTTCCAGGAATTGACATAAAAATTTCTCCCGGTCAATTTCAACGCCAATCATTTCTTTCAGAGAAATCGCTTTATCCTTGATTTCCGCTTCTCGTTCTTCGGGCATTTCATTCAAATTGATGCCAATCCCGATAACCAGAGCAACAATCTTTTTATCGTGCAAAATAGATTCTGAAAGAATGCCACTTAATTTCCGGTTGTTGATCAAAAGATCGTTCGGCCACTTAAAACGAATATCCAGAGAGGGCAACTTATTGTCGCGCAAGTACTGATCAATGCTATTTGCCAGAATAATAGCTGTAGCCAACGTTATCTTTTGTACGTAATCAATTTCCAGCTCGGGGCGCAACAAAATGCTTAACAACAAATTTTTACCCTGTTTAGCAAACCATTTACGAGCCTTTCGCCCGCGGCCTGCCGTTTGATATTCGGCCAGTACCACTGTGCCTTCAGGCGCACCCTCCCGCGCTAATTCCAGTAAATAACTATTGGTTGAATCTATGACCTGAAAGCAATACAAATTCCGCCCTAAAATCATTGTATTTAATTTGGTTCGGACAATATCACAATTTATCATTTTTTTTCCTTGCCTGGTTAGCTGATAGTTATTCCTTACCATTAAATTGTTTCATCCCTGAAGTGTTTGAAAACTAATAAATTTATTGACTAAAATCCAATTAATCAAATGGAAACAAATTCTTAAAC
>JAGHBR010000442.1 GCA_021160885.1 Caldisericaceae bacterium | reverse complement strand
TTTTACCACAGCGTTACACAACCGCAGGCGATTATGGGCGTTGCCCGCGTGGTGGAAAGTGCCAGCCCTGATCCGACGGCATTTGATCCGGAATCCGAATATTACGATCCAAAGAGTGACCCGCAAAATCCACGTTGGTTTGGTGTTAAGGTACAAGCCATAGAAGAATTCGATCCACCGATTACGCGTGATGAGCTTAAAATGATTCCGCAGCTTAAAAACATGGTTTTGCTGCGCAAAGGCAGCCGCCTTTCCATTCAACCGGTTGCCGAAGAAGAGTACCAGGCAATTCTTAATTTAAGGCAACCTGTTTAGTTAAAATAAGACCTTTGCTATCAGCATTATTTAAAACTCATCTCAAACCTGCTCCTGATTATGAGAAATTCATGAGATTTTTTGAGAACGGAGTGAGTAAATTTTTCTATAATCTCAATAAAATAAACTAATTAAAGCAAAAATTAATTTTTCTGCAATTTTATTCCATTAATCTTTTTTTAAGCTGCCAGCCGGATTATTGCAATGAATCGTTTAAATCCTTTAATTGGAAGCGATTCCATTAAGAGCTGTTTTGGCTGGCTTTGAAAAAAATCAAAATAAAATTGGAGAAATCTGAAAGAAAATGCAAAAAGTAATGAAGCCATTACGGGAAGTAGGTATTGTTGGCTACGGCGCCTACATTCCCCGCTATCGAATTAAAACCGAAACCATCGCCAGAGTCTGGCGAGGAGAACAGGCGGGAAATCAATTACCGGTTAAGCAAAAAAGTGTTCCCGGATTAGATGAAGACACCATCACCATGAGCATTGAAGCCGGTAAAAATGCGTTGCAGAGGGCGCAAATTGAACCACAAAAAATTCGTGCGGTCTGGATTGGTTCCGAGTCTCACCCTTACGCGGTTAAGCCAAGTGGAACGGTGGTGGCTCAGGCTCTGGGAATCGCGCCATCCAACACGGCCGGTGACTTTGAATTTGCCTGCAAAGCAGGTACCGAAGCCATGCAGGCGGCCATTGGTTACGTGGGCAGCGGCATGGCCGATTACGCCCTGGCCACTGGTATGGACACGGCTCAGGGACGCCCAGGAGATGCGCTGGAGTACACAGCAGCTGCCGGTGGCGCGGCTTACATCTTTGGTCCGGCCGCAGAAGCTGTGGCCGTTTTAAAAGGCGCCTACAGCTACGTGACCGACACGCCCGATTTTTTTCGCCGTAATTACCAGCACTACCCCGAACACGGCAATCGTTTTACCGGAGAACCTGCCTACTTTCATCACATCCGCAATGCAGCTCAAACTTTAATGGATGAATTGAATCTAAAAGCGGCCGATTTTCGCTTTGCGGTATTTCATCAACCAAATCAAAAGTTTCCTCAAAAGGTGGCACAGGATTTGGGCTTTAAAAAGGAACAATACCAGGACGGCCTGTTGTCACCGGAAATTGGTAATACCTACGCTGGTTCATCCATTCTGGGCTTAACGGCTGTGCTGGATAAAGCCCGTGCCGGAGATTTGATTTTAGTTGTCAGTTTTGGCTCCGGCGCAGGCAGTGATGCCTTTTGTTTTGAAGTGACTGAAAAAATTGAACAACGCCGTCAGGCTGCGCCTTTAACCGGAGACTACATCAAAAGGGCGCGGTTTATTGATTACAACCAGTACGCCCGTTTCAGAAACAAAATAAAAAAATAGCGTTTCGCATGAGGGCTGTAAATTTTAGCACAAAAGGGCATTGGTTCTAAAAGGAGTTTTGAGTTTCTGCTCTTAAAGGCGGCGAAGAAAAAATTGAATTAAATTATTGACTACGGCTTTTGTGCGCAGGAAAGAGAAATGCAAAGAATGGGATTTAAGTCGTTTAAAGTTTTGAATCTGTAAATACAATGAAAAAGGATTTACTATTAACATAAGAAATAACCATTCAACCATTAAACTATTCAACCATTTAACTAACTTAGGAAAAGGAAGGGATGAGAAAGGTCGCCATTATTGGCATTGGACAGGTACCCGTTCGTGAACACTGGGGCAAATCGCTACGCGAATTGGCGGTCGACGCCTTGTGGCAGGCGTTGGAAGATGCCAATCGTAATGAAATCGATGGTTTAGTTGTAGGCAATATGTTAAGCGGCACGCTGAGTGAGCAGGAACATTTAGGCGCTTTGATTGCCGATTTTGCCGGTTTCCCCGGTGTGGAGGCGGTGAAAGTAGAAGGAGCCTGTGCTTCAGGGGCAGCGGCTTTTAGGCAGGGCCTTTTGGCAGTGGCCAGCGGACAAAAAAACTGTGTGGCAGTAGTCGGCGTGGAAAAACTGACCGAACGCTCCGGCTGGCACACGACCAGCGCTCTGGCTACCGCTGCGGATGCCGATTTTGAAACTTCTGTTGGGTTGACTTTTGTTGCCTTAAATGCTCTGGTCAAACAACGCTTTATGTACGAACATCAGGTTAGTAAAGAACAATTCGCCTATTTTCCAATGCTGGCGCATCAAAATGCAGTGCACAATCCGCAGGCCATGTTTCGTAAACCCATTACTATTGAACAGTACCTGAAAGCCAAGATGATCGCCGAACCCATCAACCTGCTGGATTCCAGTCCCATTGCCGATGGCGCGGCTGCGGTTATTTTAGTGCCCTGGGATGATGTTGGAAAAAACAGTCAGGCCATCGAAGTGTTGGCCTGCGAAGTCGGCACAGATACCATCGCTTTGCACGACCGACAGGAGATGTTGCAAATGAAGGGCATTGAAATTAGCGCCCAACGCGCCTTTGCCACTGCCGGGATTACGCCCCAAGACATCAGTTTTTTTGAACCGCACGATGCTTTTAGCATTATGACGGTTCTCTCTTTGCAGGCCAGTGGATTCATGAGCGCAATCGAGGCTCTTAACCATGCCCGGAATGGCTATTTTACTATTGACGGAACTTTGCCTATTTGTACCATGGGCGGCTTAAAAGGTCGTGGACATCCGGTGGGCGCTACCGGTGTTTACCAGATTGTTGAAGCGGTGCTGCAATTGCGAGGAGCGGCCCCGAAGGCCATTCAGGTTAAAAATCCACGTTATGGCCTGACTCAGAATGTGGGAGGTACCGGCGCCACGGTGGTGACCACCATCCTGAGGAGGAAAGATTAAGAGTGTAAGAGTATAAGGGTTAAGAGTTAAGGGAATAAGAGTGAAAGTTAAATTCAGCAGCCCTTTAATAATTGACAAAGCAGGTTTTACAATAATTATTAAAGAAACCTTTGAAAAAATCGGGGGTTCTCCAAACCTGTCGTTCCGCACTTGATGCGGAATCTTATATTTACAATAACTTAGAGATTCCCGCCTGCGCGGGAAAGACATTTTTAATGATTTTTTCAAAGGTTTCTTAAAAAGAACCAAAAATAAGTCTTAATACATAGGCGGATACAGCCTTAACTAAAATTAATGGAGGGACAATGGACATTCCACGCTACTGGCGTTTACGCCATCAGCGCTACCATTTAGAAGGCGCACGGTGTCAAAACTGCGGACAACAATTTTTCCCCCCACGGGCGGTTTGTCCAATTTGTAAAAAGCGTAAAATTCAGCCCATTAAATTTAAAGGTAAGGGCAGGGTTTACAGTTATTCGGTGCTTTACCAGCCCTCGGAACGCTTTGAAGGTCAGGCGCCCTATGTGGTGGCCATCATTGAACTAGAAGAAGGCGTAAAATTATCGGCTCAGTTAACGGACGTGGATTTAGACGAAGTGCAGATTGGTTTGCCGGTGGAAATGGCGGTTCGCAAGATTTACGAAGAAGGCGAAAGCGGGCCGATTGTTTACGGTTACAAATTCCGTCCGCTACAGTTTTAAAAGCTAATGAAAGCTCAAAATTATCACGCGGATTTTGCACAGTAGAGCAGAAGCTCTTTGGTAATTTAATTACTTTGTGCGCCTTTTGTATTTGCTCAATTTGAAATAAATCTGCCAGGAACCAATCTTTTAGTTAACTTTACCACTTGTCACTCATCACTCATCACTTGTTACTCGTTACTTGTCACGCGTTACCTTTCCACATCCCCAAATTGCATTGCTTTCATTTAAATATTACCTTTACGACGGCAAAATTAAAGGAGTGATCATGATTGAAGCGCCAGACTTAACCGATTTGTCCAAAGACGTTTTTTACGAACTTTTAATCAAGCAGGTCAAAGCCATTGTGGAAGACGAAAGTGATTTTATTGCCAACATGGCCAATATTTCTGCCTTGCTTTTTTACTCTATGGAAAACATCAACTGGGCAGGCTTTTATCTGCTGAGGGAAAAGGGCGAACTGGTTTTGGGGCCCTTTCAGGGAAAGCCTGCCTGTGTGCGTATTAAAGTGGGAAATGGTGTTTGCGGGACAGCAGTCGATCAAAGAGAAACATTGATTGTGCCTGATGTCCACAAGTTTCCTGGACACATTCCCTGCGACAGCGCTTCCAATTCTGAAATTGTGGTACCCATGTTGAAAAACCAGCAGATTTTGGGCGTGCTGGATATCGATTCACCTGAATTCAACCGCTTCAACACTACAGACCAGAAAGGTCTGGAAAAGATTGTGGAGACATTATTGGCGGATTCTAATTTTGAAAAATTTTAAACCAACGGTTGAATAAATTGAAATTTTTAGTTAGAAAATAATTCTTTCTGCTCATTAATTTACCAGGAAAGCCTTTAAAGTTAATTTAAAAAATTTAAATCAATAGATTACATTAATTATTAAAACACTCTGGAGAGTCAAAAAGTGAATAAACGAAGTTTTGCCAGCGATAATAATGCCGGTGTTCATCCGCAGGTGATGGACGCTTTACAAAAATGCAATGTCGGGCATGTCATCGGTTACGGAGATGACCCTTACACGCAACGCACAATTGAACTGTTCAAACACCATTTTGGCAAACAGACGGGCGTTTATTTTGTTTACGGTGGTACCGGGGCAAATGTAACTGGTTTGCAAGTCATGCTCAAGCCGTTTCAGGCTGTGCTTTGTGCCGAGACCGCTCACATCAACGTGGACGAATGTGGAGCGCCGGAAAAATTCACCGGTTGTAAGTTAATAACCATTTCCACCAGCGATGGCAAGTTACGTATCGAACAGCTGGAGCCTTTTTTACATATGCTGGGCTTTGAACACCATGTGCAGCCTGGCGTGATTTCTATTACCCAGCCCACGGAAATGGGCACGGTTTATTCGCTGGAAGAAATCCGCCGAATTGCCGATTTTGCCCATCAAAATCGCATGCTTTTGCACATGGATGGCGCCCGTCTGGCCAATGCGGCCGTTCATTTGAATTTACCTTTTAAAGCCTTTACCTCCGAGGCTGGTGTGGATGTGCTGTCCTTCGGCGGCACCAAGAACGGACTGATGTTTGGCGAGGCAGTGCTAATTTTCAACCAAAAATTGCAACCGGATTTTAAGTACATTCGCAAACAGGGCATGCAGCTGCATTCTAAAATGCGCTACATTGCCGCCCAGTTTGAAGCTTATCTGACCAATGACCTGTGGAAGAAAAATGCCCAACAGGCCAATGCAATGGCGCAGCTGTTGGCGCAAAAAGTTTCTGAAATTGAAGAAATCAAAATCACCCAGCCGGTGCAGACCAATGGAGTGTTTGCCATTGTGCCCGGGGAAATCATTGAACCCCTTCGTAATGAATATTTTTTCTACACCTGGAATACCGGTAAAAACGAAGTGCGCTGGATGACTTCATTTGACACGACCGAACAGGACGTGGAACAGTTTGTGGCTACTTTAAAACGAATATTGAAAAATTATTTGACATAAATATTCACCCGCCTTACATTTGGCAAAACAAAATCAACAAGGAGTTGCCGGTGGGCAAAAGTTTACGTCACGGACATTTGCAC
>JAGHBR010000523.1 GCA_021160885.1 Caldisericaceae bacterium | reverse complement strand
GTGCCCCGACGGTTACAAGAATTGTCAATACTCTAATACAAGATGAAGGACTTGTAAGGGAAGTGGGCGATGGAGAGTCCAGTGGTGGAAGACCTCCAAAGCTGATTGAATTTGCTGGTGACGATAACTTTGTGATTGGTGTTGATTTGGGTACTACTCATATTTACGGGGTGCTTTCTAATTTGAATGCCAAAATTGTGGCCAAGGTTAAGCAAGAGACACATGTAGAAGATGGATTTGAAAAAGTTATCGAGCGAACAGCTAATATTATTTGTGAACTACAGAATCATCCTACTGTAAAAAAGAAAAAGATCTTTGGTATTGGAATGGCTGTTGCGGGTTTGATAGACCGAAAAAAAGCAATTGTTGAGTATTCTCCAGACTTTCATTGGGAGAATGCGAATATTGTAAAATATTTGCGTCAAAAATGTGGCTTGCCAATTATATTTGATAATGTTACCAGAGTTATGGGATTAGGCGAACTGTGGTATGGTATAGGGAAAGAAATAAAGAATTTTATTATTATTAATATTGGCTATGGAATTGGAGCCAGTGTAATAAATGAGGGGCGACCGATTTATGGATATCGGGGTATGGCCGGAGAATTCGGCCATGTAATATTAGACCGGGATAGTAAGTATAAGTGTGAATGCGGAAATTATGGTTGTCTGGAAGCCTTGGCCTCGGGTCGAGCTATTGCCTTAAAAGCTCGTGAAGGATTGGAAGGAAAAGCGAAGAGCATTTTAGTGGATATGGTTAATGGTGATTTAAGCAAAATTACTACTGAAATGGTAGCTAATGCTGCTCGACAGGGTGATCCATTCGCCTCTAAAATTTTCTATGATTCTGCACAATATATTGGAATTGGAGTGGCCGGACTTGTCAATTTATTTAATCCTCAGGCAGTGGTGATAGGAGGTGGTGTTTCACAAGCCGGTGAATTATTGTTTGATGTAGTAAGAGAAACGGTAAATCAGCGTGCTTTAAAAAATATAACTAAAGATTTGATCATTATACCAGCTACTTTTGGATTAAATGCTGCAGTTATGGGATCTGTTGCGCTTATTTTGAATGAAATTCTTCATCTGGATTACCAATCATATTCTAAAAAACTTGCTGTTCAGAGTACTTGGTAATTTTAACAGGGGCAATATAATTTGGGGGTAGGTAGTAAAATCTTATTTAGTGGATATAACTTTCTAAATTTTAGAAAATAAGAATTTTTAAGGGAGTAACCATAATTAAGAAGGAGAATATTTGTTATGCATGTCGAATTAAGCATTCCCGTTCTTGATCTGATCATAATTATTCTTTATATGATTGGAATTTTAGTTGTAGGAATTCTTTCTACTCGAAAACTAAAATTAACGAGTGAAAATTACTTTTTAGCCGGAAGAGGGCTAAGTTGGAGATATGTGGGCGCAGCTTTATTTGCTTCAAATATTTCAACAATTCATTTAGTTGGTTTGGCTGCTTCTGGTTACAACGAGGGATTGGTTTGGGGGAATTTTGAATGGATGGCCAGTTTTACGCTTATTTTATTAGGATTAGTTTTTGCTCCATTCTATTTTAAAAGTAAGATTTCTACTTTACCTGAATTTTTAGAAAAAAGATATAGCCCGGAGGCTCGTTCATTTTTAGCATTTATGGCAATATTAGGCGCGCTGTTTATCCATATTGGAATGAGTCTGTATGCTGGAGCAGCTGTTTTTGAGCAATTTTTCGGAATTGATGTAATCACTTCCATTCTGATTATTTCGATCATAACTGCTATTTACACGGTTCTTGGTGGATTAAAAGCTGTAGTTGTGACGGAATCTATTCAAACTGTTCTTCTTTTGCTAGGCGCAGTTGCTATAACAATTTTTGCTATTTTAGCCTTGCCTTCTCACGGTATTCATTCCTGGGCAGAATTGAAAGCCGCGGCAAAACCTGATCAATTAACAATGCTTCATACCCACAGTAAAGTTGGCTTAAACTGGTATGCAGTTTTGTTAGGGTATCCTGTACTTGGGGTCTGGTACTGGTGTTCTGATCAAACCATTGTTCAGCGTGTTTTAGGAGCAAAGACAGAGCGTGATGCTCAATTAGGACCTTTATTTGCCGGTTTTCTAAAAATTTTGCCGGTATTCATTCTGGTTTTTCCAGGGGTTATTGGCTACATTTTATTTAAAGACATTATCGGGACAAACAGTAATCAAACTTTGCCTGTGTTAATCAATGAATTAATTCCCACTGGAATGAAAGGCTTGATTGCGGCAGGATTGTTAGCCGCTTTAATGAGTACAATAGCCGCTGCTTTAAACAGTTCAGCGACATTAGTTGCGGTAGACATTGTCAAACGATTAAATCCCAGAGTGTCAGACAGAAAGCAAGTTCAAATTGGACGTGTTAGCGCCGTAGTTGTTATGCTCTTAGCCATGTTGTGGTCTACTCAGGGCGGAAAATATTCAAGTATTTTTGAAGCCATAAATGCCATTGCATCTGACCTTGCCCCGCCAATCACGGCTGTCTTTTTGTGGGGCGTTTTTTACAAAAGGGGAACAAAGCAGGCAGCCCTGGCTACACTAATCATTGGATTTTTGCTTGGTGCAGTTGCATTTTTCCTCGATCTTCCAGTAATAGGTACGGAAAAAATAATTACCCATGTCTGGGGTATCCCTTTTATGATGCAGGCCTGGTGGTTGTTCTGCATTTCAAGTGTTATTTTCTTTGTAGTAAGTTGGTTAACTCCGAAGCCAGATCCTAAACAAATTGAAGCTCTAACCTGGGATAATCCACTTGCAGTAATTAAACGTGGAAAAATAACAGGATTATCTGATCCCAGGATCGTGGCTGGCATATTGTTTGTTACTGTTTGTGTCCTGTATTACATTTTCCGATAAAAAGTCTATATGGAGGGAATAAACATGAAACAAGCTGTAATGATTAAACCAGGGAAAATAGAAATTCGTGATGTGCCAGAGCCAAAACCCGGAAAAGGTGAAGTCTTGTTAAGAATTAAACGGATTGGTGTTTGTGGATCAGATATTCATGTCTGGCACGGAAAACATCCTTACACTAGTTATCCTGTTGTTCAAGGACATGAATTTTCTGGGATTGTTGAAGAAGTGGGAGAAGGTGTAGAAAATATCAGGGTTGGTTCTAAAGCCACAGCAGTCCCCCAAATTGTCTGTGGAAAATGTGGGCCTTGCTTAAGAGGTGACTATCATATTTGTGATAATCTAAAGGTTGAAGGTTTTCAGGCCCCAGGAGTAGCTCAGGAACTTTTTGTGACAACTACAAAAAAAATTGTTCCATTACCTGATTCATTTTCTTTTGAAGATGGAGCTTTAGTCGAACCAGCATCCTGCGCCGTTCATGCCGTAAACAGAATTGCAATTTTGCAAGGGAAGGACGGACGCCAGTTCGGAGGGTGGCCAATAGAAAATAAAAATGTGGTCGTGTTTGGTGGTGGGCCTATCGGTAATTTAGTTGCTCAGGTGGCAAGGGCTAAAGGCGCCAATGTTTTGATTTCTGAAATTAGCGATTTCCGTTTAGAAGTAGCTAAACAATGCGGTCTTGAAAATGTTACGAATCCAAAAAGAGAAAGTTTTAAGAAAGCCATAATGCGAGTATTTGGTGACAAAGGCTTCGAAATTGGATTTGAATGCGTAGGTATTGAACAAACCATGCAAGATGCAATTGAAAATATTCAGAAGGGCGGCACTATTATTGTAATGGGTGTTTTTGCAGAACATCCAAGAGTTAATTTAGGATTTGTACAGGACAGAGAATTAAAACTTATTGGTACGTTAATGTATAAATATGAAGATTATCTGGAAGCTGTTGACCTGATTAATTCAGACAAAATTGTAACCAGACCTCTTTATTCAAAACACTATCCTTTTACTGATTATGAGGAAGCCTACAGATATATTGATAAACAACGGGATAAAGTAATGAAGGTTTTTATTGATTTGTAATACTGAAGGACTCTTTACAGATTGTATATTAAGGGAAATAAGGATATGAAGAACAAAAATTATATTCTTGTTGGAATTGGCGAATTATTGTGGGACATCTTTCCAACGGGCAAAAAATTTGGCGGAGCACCCGCTAATTTTGCCTACCATGCACAACAGTTGGGAGAGCAATCTTTTGTTGTAAGTGCACTAGGTGAGGATGATTTAGGAGAAGAGTTGCTCGCAGAACTTGAAAAGTTGCATCTAAACCTAACTTATATTTCCATCTTACCTGATCGTCCTACTGGGACTGTAAACGTTCATCTGGACAAAAAAGGAGTCCCTGAATTTATTATTGAGAGAGATGTGGCTTGGGATTATATCCCTTATACTAATGAATTATTCCACCTGGCTCAGATAACCGATGCCGTTTGTTTTGGCTCTTTAGCTCAAAGATCGGAAGTTTCTCATAAAACTATTCGAACTTTTTTAAAAGCGACTCCTGAAAAATGCCTGCGTGTTTTTGACATAAACCTCAGGCAAAATTTTTATTCATTAGAAATAATTGAAGATAGCTTATTAATGGCTAATTGTTTGAAATTAAACGATGCAGAGTTTAAAATAATTTCGGATATGTTCGGTTTGCACGGTGATGAAAATGAAATTTTAAAAAGATTACTGAAAGACTATGATTTGCAAATAATTGCCTTAACAAAAGGAGAAAAAGGAAGTAAGTTAGTAACAGTGGATCAAATATCGGAGATAAATGCATCAGCCACAAATGTAGTTGATACTGTGGGAGCAGGCGATGCTTTTACGGCTGCCCTGGTTTTAGGATTGCTTAAAAATCAACCTTTAGACAAAATTCATAAAAACGCTGAAAGGATTGCTTCCTATGTTTGTTCACAGGAAGGTGCAACCCCTGAAATACCTTTTGAAATTAAACAATTGTTTATAAAATGATACAAAGAAAGGAAGTATACTATGAAAGCATTCAATTACTATCAGCCGACAGAAATAATTTATGGGGTAGATCGAATAGAAGAGTTAGGCCAGTTAGCCAAACGGTATGGTAAAAAATGTTTATTAGTGACAACCCCTCCCATCCCTGTTTTGCAACCATTATTTGAGAGGGCTAAAAAAATATTGACAGATGCGCAAATTGAAGTGTTCCACTTTGATCAGGTTCAGCC
>JAGHBR010000504.1 GCA_021160885.1 Caldisericaceae bacterium | reverse complement strand
TAATAATTTGATGAAATAGATTGGAGAAAAGTCTTTACTAGGGCTATTTTTTCTGAGCCTACGAATTCAAGCCAAA
This sequence comes from Caldisericaceae bacterium, assembly GCA_021160885.1. Lineage (GTDB taxonomy): Bacteria > Calditrichota > Calditrichia > Calditrichales > Calditrichaceae > Caldithrix. The sequence continues at coordinate 3,095 of JAGHBR010000504.1, read as the reverse complement.
TTGAAATTAATGCATTAATTAATACTAACAAAATGAATTTAAAAACTGTTTTTAAAGGTCTGTTGATTGCATTTGTTTTACAGATGGGATTTTTTTATAATGCAGCAATTTCTCAGAATGTATCAAAGGGGCCATATCTTATCGAACCTGGAGCAACCACTATGGTTATACGCTGGGAATTTGATACAAAATTTAATTATAAAGTAGAACTTGGCTTAAACACCTTGAATACCAACTTACTAAAACTAAATTATAGAGGAAGTAAACATGGTGCCTATCTTTATGAGGCAGAATTGACCCAATTGCAACCCAATACAACCTATTCATATAGGCTGGCTGGTCTTGATGGGCAAGTGTGGTATAATTTTAAAACCTTTGATAAAAATCAGGAGCAATTTAGCTTTGTTGCGATGGGTGACAGCAGGAGTAATCCTGAAATATTTGCTAAAATTATGCAGCAATCCAGTAGTGTCAATCCCGATTTCATAATCAGCATGGGCGATGTGGTGGAAAATGGGGGAGATTATGAACAATGGGAAAACTATTTCTTTTCAATTACTGAGGGTGTTTTTGAATCTACTCCAATAATTAGCACCTTAGGCGATCATGAAGGTGATGGTGATGATGGTGAATTATTTCGCTATTTCTTACGTAAAAAAGAAAAAGTGGATAAACAGTGGTTTTCTTTTGATTACGGTTCGGCCCATTTTATCTCGCTTGATTATCGCCATCCCGAAAACCAGGAAATGATTGATTGGTTTATTCAGGATATTACTAGATCTAATAAAAAATGGAATTTCGTTTATATGCACCGCCCTAGTTATAATATTGGCGGACATCGGTCAACATGGGGAAAAGGCATTTGGCCTGATCTGTTTCGTGAATACAATATTGACATCGTTTTTGCCGGCCATTCTCATTTGTATGAACGGTTTTATCCCGTAAGACCAAAAAATCAAGCTGATGCTTTTCCGGTAACTTATATTACTACTGGTGGTGCAGGTGCCGAATTATACGAAGTTTCAACAAATGAAAGAATTTTGGCAAAAGCAGAATCTGTGAATCACTTTATTGATGTAAACATAACAGGCGACACGCTTAGTTTGCAAACCATAAGAATGAATGGGAGTTTACTTGATGAATTCCAAATAGTAAAAACTGAATTTGGTTACAGCAGCGATTTTGAAGAGATGATTATCCCTCAGGAAGAGTTGGATATGTTCACCATGTTTTCCTCATCAATTTCTCAAAGCATATCTTCCATTCCACTTTATTCTATTCCCGTCATTCTAAAAGTAGACCTACAGTCTGTTGCTGATGAAGTAATTCCTTTTAGCGTTCAATTGGAAGGAGAATCAGTTAATAATTTTTTTATGGAGGCAGTTTCGGATACATTGAGGGATAATCAAGTAAAAGAGGTCATATTAAGTATTTACAGCAGGTGTGATATGAAATTCTCACAATGGGGGGAATTAAGCCCTAAGTTAAGGCTGAAATTAACATATGAATATGATTCTGAAGTTTATACAATAGTAGGGGGTGCCATAAATTATTGGCCTAAATAAAATATATTTAATGGCTTTATTTTTTTAAACCAGAAATTAAATTAGAGAAAGATGAAAAAACTATCAGTTTTAGTATTGCTTATGGGAATTATGATTTTTTTTGTGAGCCAATGCAAAAAGAAAGAGTCGTCATGTGTTGAAAAGGCTTGGTATCAGGATTATGATAAAGATGGTCGGGGGAATCCCGAAAAGAAGAAAATGGCTTGTGAACAACCTGACGGATATGTTGCAAACAACACTGATGAAAATGATTATTGTGTAGAGGTCCTGTTTTATCAGGATACTGATGGAGATGGACGAGGCAATATTAATGTGAGTATTCTGGATTGTGAGCCACCTGATGGTTATGTAGCAGACAGCACAGATGCCGACGACAGCTGTGTTGAACTTCACTTTTATGAAGATGCAGATGACGATGGTCTTGGGAATCCAGATATCACCATGTTTGTTTGTGAACAACCTTCTGGTTATGTCACAAATAATGAAGATGAAGATGACACAACACCTTGCGAGCAATTCACTTTTTATGAGGATGCTGATGATGATGGCCTTGGAAATCCGCTTTCGATAATTGATAGCTGCGCACAACCTATGGGTTATGTTACAAACAGTGACGATCCCGATGATTTATCTGTTTGCCATGAATATAGACCCGATTATGCTATTTCAGATGAAACGTTTGTTTTTGCAATAGAAGGCGACCTTGGAAATGAAGGTTCGGTAGAAGAAAGCGTTGCGAACTTAATTAAAAGCTGGGACCCTGCTTTTATTATGACTTGTGGAGATAATGATTACGCTACCGATGGAACTGAATTTGATGGTTTTGATCGTGGTATAGGGCGATATTTTCATGAATATATTTATGACTATCATGGAATTCACGGAGAGGGATCGGATACTTGGAGATTTTTTCCCGCGATCGGAGATCATGATGGAAATGGTTGGGAAGCATCATCCTTTAGTCTGGAAAATTATATGGATTTCTTTTCAATTGCTAATCAGGATTTACCGGGAGGCTATAATACAGGTCACGGAAGGTATTATCAATTCAGATGGGGAGATGTCCATTTTTTTGTATTGAATACCTGGAATTGGACATTGGCAGAACCCGATGGAGCAACAAAAGACTCGGAACAAGCAGAATGGTTAAAAGAGCAAGCTTGTGCTTCCGATGCTTTGTTCAAAATTGTTATCTCTCATTGGCCACCTTATGGATCTAATGAGCATTGGCATACAAACGACAGTGATCATCTCAGGGATTGGCGTTGGAAGGCCATGGGAATTGACATCATATTTTCAGGTAATGACCATGGCTACGAAAGGGTAGTGTTACCTGAAGGATATAAACATAAGGGTATAAACAATGGAGGAGTATATGGAATTACAACAGCCGGTGGTGGGGCAAGCATATATCAGCACAGCGAACCGTTTCATCCGGGAAGCATGATAAGATATGCCGGACATGGAGCATCCCGGATTACAGTTACTGGAAACTCTTTAAGCCATGAGTTTATAACACCTGAAGGAAGT
>JAGHBR010000057.1 GCA_021160885.1 Caldisericaceae bacterium | reverse complement strand
TCGCTCAAAATATACGAAATTTGGATAATCTATGAAAAATAATCTGCAACAGCCTGTTGCGCGGGAATGACATTCTTAATGATTTTTTCAAAGACTTCCTATTCAAAAATATGCGAGTTTTAAAACCACATAATCTTGCTGATTTTCCCTTAAGAGTTTGGCGTGTTATCGTTCCTTTCTTACGTTTTTGCAAATTCCACTTTTTTTAATTAAGTTGGGCCTCAAAAAAAGAAACCAGTGGAGAAACCATAGATGCTCAAATTTGTCGTTTACCTGTTATTTGTAATTGTTTTTTTAACTCATTTTGGCTGTGCGCCAAAGGCCGTAAAACCCACGAAGCTTGCTGCCACAAAAGCACCAGCAATCAGCGGTATTTTTAACTTAAAAGCCTATGTTATCAAAGAACAAGTCAATATTCGTCAACAGCCTACAACAAGCTCAAAAGTCATAGCATCTCTTCAAAATGGCGATGTCGTACAAATTTTGGAAAACAAAAAAGGTTGGTACCGAATAAGCACAGAAAATGGGATCCAAGGCTGGGTACGCAGCGATTTAGTCGGTCCGCGCAATTTGAGCAAAACCGCCATGGCCGCAGCTTTTAATGATTCCATAATGCCTAATTTTTCTGCGCAGTTGTTCATAGACAAAAACAAGCCTTACAAGGTTATTTACCTTAAATTTGACAAGTTCAATCCTTCTAAAATGGATTTGTACGTTAAACGTATCGTCCATGCCTATCAGCAAAAAGTTTATCCTGGCCCGGTTACCGTTCATGTCATTAAGGACAACGGTGATGAATTCATTAAAAGTTACACGTTTAAAGGCGCCGCAATAGCAGAGCTCGCCTTACCGATTTTGCCGTTTGGTGTGCTGCAAAAGTTTGAACTTCAGGACAATGCGGTTAAATTGTATATTTTAGTGGGAGAGAAAAAAACTAAAAATAGATTATTGTCTCTGGCTAAACAGGTTTCAAAGAAATATAGCTATCCCATTGAGAAAGCCGAAATAATTTTACGGGCATGGCCTTCTAAAAAGTGTTTACTGTATTATGTGGAAGATGGCTACGGTGAAGATTATTATTTTGATCGCTGCCAACCGCCGGCCTCCTGATCAGCCGACTTTGTTTTTAATTAACAGGTAAATAAAAAACGGCGCCCCCAAAAGCGAGGTAACCACGCCCACGGGTAGTTCAGCCGGCGCGATAATACTGCGCGCAATGGTGTCGCACCAGACTAAAAACAAACCGCCGCCTACGATCACCTGAGGCAACAGAGTGCGGTGATCGGCGCCAAACATCAGACGCATGATGTGCGGCACAATCAACCCCACAAAGCCAATGGGCCCGGCCATCGAAACACAAGCTCCCACCAGAACAGAGGTAACAATAAACGACCACTTTTGTAATTTTGCCACATCTACTCCCCGTGATTTGGCCATTTCATTCCCGGAAAGCAAAAGATTGAAATCGATGGCGTGGTAAAACAGATAAGCAAAAGCAGGAATCAGTAAAAAGAAAATGGACAGCGGGTATTGCCAGCCGACCACATCAAGTGCGCCCATCAACCAGCGAATCATGCGGTACGTTTCGGTAAAATCGGCTAAATAATGGATGAACAAAATCAGAGAAGAGAAAAAGAGACTTAAGGTAACTCCCGCCAGGAGCAAAGTAAAGGTCGAAATTTCATGACGTTCGCGGGCAATAAAGTAGATGATGCCAATAGTCAACAAGCTGCCTAAGACTGAAAAAAGCACTGTGCTCGAAAAGGCCATTAACTGAATTACCAGGCCGAGCTTAATGGCCAGCACAGCGCCCAATGCACCGCCGGAAGAAATTCCCAGTGTGTATGGCGTGGCCAGCTCATTTTTCAGCAAAACTTGAAATACCGCGCCGGCCAGTGACAAAGAAGCCCCAACCAAAAAAGCAAATAAAATACGCGGTAAACGGATATTTAAAATAATCTGTTCATTTAAATTGTGAGGATTCACCAACAAATCGTGTAGATTGAAATGGCTTTCACCAATCAATAAAGGCAGACTTAACCCAAGAAGCAGAACTACAAACCAGATTACACCTTTTAAAATTTGCAAAGGATTAAACGGCTTCATGCTCAAAATCAGCTACTCTTTGTCCAGCATTTCGCGTACCATATTCAGCAAGACCGCCGGCTGAAACGGCTTTTGTAAAAAGTGCCCTTTAAAAAGAGATTGATTCTGTTCAATATCCAGTTGCTCAGCATAACCCGAAATTAACAGATATTTAAGATTGGGGCGTTCTTTTAGGATTTCGCTAATCAATTCTGTGCCGTAATTATCCGGTAACACAACATCCGAAATGATCATATCAATTTCTTCGGCATGTTTTTCGTAATAATCCATTGCTTCCTGAAAATTTGACTTGCCGATGACCCGATAACCCACTGTTTGTAATAATTCTACCAGGAGTAACTGTACTTCCGGAACATCTTCAACAACAAGGATTGTTTCTTGCCCACCCTTCGTTTCCATTTTTGCTGTTTCCTCTGTTTTGTTTAAAATTTCTACAGCAGGGAAATAAATAGTAAAAGCTGTACCTTTGCCTAATTCACTCCCCAACTGGATAACTCCCCTCATGGCCTTAACAATGCCATACACTTCGGACAAGCCCAATCCTTTTTTCTGTTTGTCGTTATCCGCAGAAAAATAAGGCTCAAAGACCCGTTTTTGCGCATCTTCCGGCATTCCTTTGCCGGTATCAGAAATTTGCAGTAAAACAAAATTTTGGGTTTCGCTTGTGAGACCTATTTTAACCTTTTCCTGTAATGATAATTTTTGATTTTTTATTTTAATGGTTAATTGCCCGCCGTCCGGCATGGCTTCCAGGGCATTGATGATCAGGTTTAAGAAAACTTTTTGCAGCTTTTGCGGTTCTCCCTTAATCACCCACAATGGCTGATCAATTTCTTCCCGCAGTTCAATTTGGTCGTTGATCAGGGCCGTAATTAAATCTTTGATTTTAAAATAAACTTTTGAAAGGTCAACATTTTGTTTTGCCGTTTGTTGCGGAGAACCAAAGGTTAATAGTTGATTGGTTAATTTTTCGGCATATTGGGTGGCCTTTAAAATTGCTTCAACCTGTTTAAAAAACGAATCGCGTTCTTTTATCTGGTAGTTCATCAACTCCGCATAACCTTGAATCACAGTAAGGATGTTATTAAAATCACGGGCCAGGTTGCCGGCTAATCTTCCCAGGGCCGCCAGGTGCTGATCTCTTAACTGATTGACAATCTCTTCGCCGTCCAGATTAGCGGGCCGAATGACCAAAATAAGGTAAAACTTTTTTTCTGCTTCAAAAGTGGAAAATTTGAATTGGGCATTGAATTCCTTTTTTAGCCCTGGCCTTAATTGAAAAACTGCTGTTTCGGTTTTTTCTCTTAATTTGCCCTTTTTCAAATCATCTACTATTCTAAGAAATTGTTCTTTGTCGGAAGTATTTTGGAGTAATTCAAAAAAATTTTGCTGATTTAATAGAGCTTCACCTTCCCACAAAAGCTCTCTTGCCAGATTATTACTAAAAACGATTCTGCCCTTCTCATCCAAACACAAAATTGCTTCCGGCACAAATTCAATTATTTTTTCCATAAATTCTTTTTTTAAAGGAAATTGCTTTCGCGCACCTTTCATTAGAGGCATCCTGTTGAATTATTTATTTTAATTCTAATAAATTATTAAGGTGAAATGCAAAAATTTCTTTGTTTTTTGGTTGATTTGCCTTTGTACACCCATTGTAGCCCAGAATGTTGGATATTAAGGCGATTCAACTAAGAGTTCCCAACAAAACGATTGCATGACTACTACAGTTAATAAT
>JAGHBR010000540.1 GCA_021160885.1 Caldisericaceae bacterium | reverse complement strand
GTTAAAATGAGATTTAATTTATTTTAATGGAAAAAGGAACTTACATAATGAAAAAACTTAACATTTATATCAGCTGCACTAAAAAAGGAAATATATTTTTAAAATAAACTTGCAAATTGTTTAATTGTTTTATATACTTCATTATAGATGAAGTTTATATGAAACAAAGTAAATGAGCACAGATGAGACGGATTTAGCGATGAACACAGATAATAAATTATAGGAAAAAATCCGCGAAAATCTGTATCATTTGTTAAATCCGTGTTCAAAATAAATAGAACACGGATCACACAGATTTAACGGATGGACACGGATAAAAAATTTATAATAAAAAATCCGTGAGAATCCGTGCAATCCGTCAAATCTGTGTTCAAATTAATAGAGGAAGTGATGGAATTTAAGCAAGTGCAACGAATGGCAAACCTGCTGTCAAAACCGTTTGCCGGAGATATATTTAAATTGCTGGTGAATTACCGGGACATATCAGCGTCCGAGGCAGCCACAAGGCTGGGTTTACACATTAAAACGGCACAGGATTTCCTGGAAGAATTAAGCGCGCTGGATATTTGCGAGAAAAAGGAAGTTTACGAGAAAAAGCGGCCTTACTATCGCTATAAATTGAAAAAATACCAATTCAGCATAGATGTGGATTTGTCGAGTTTAACAGACAAGTCTTCGCAAACAGATTCTCGCTTCCTGATGAAAATCCGCGAGCGCAAAAATGCAAACGCCGTTTTTACCGTCGCCCGCAGCGGAGATTATATTTCATCGGTAACTATCTTTATTGGCGAGGGCCGAAAGAAAAAAGAACGAAAAATCAGCCTGACAAAGGCGCAGGGGAAATTTTTGTATCATCTGCCGTTTCCCACGGCCCAGCCGCTAACTATAAAAGAAATTATGCAACAAGCAGGAATTGAGTCGGAGCATCAGATGGAGATTTTAGACATTGTGGAGGTACTTGACGAAAATAATGTAATAGAGCACGGATTACGCGGATGAACACGAATAAATAAAACAATAGAAATTGGATTATTTGGGTTTCCATGCAAATGGTGAGAAACAGTATTATTCCAATTAAAAATAAAATCTGCGAAAATCTGTGTAATAAGAGGGGGATAGAAAGAAAAAAATATTTAAAATAGAAAAGCGACTTGACTAAGGTACAATAAAATATTAAATTTGACGTCCGCAATTTTTATTGGGGTGTAGCCAAGCGGTAAGGCAGCGGGTTTTGGTCCCGCCATTCGGGGGTTCGAATCCTCCCACCCCAGCAATAAATTTGCAAGCTGCGGCTTGCTTTTTTTATCATAGTAAAAAAGAATTTCTCATAAAATTTTAAGAGAAGTAAGGAGAGAAAATTCATGACAGCATTGAAATTGAGTGCTGAAAAACGTGAAGACACTGGAAAATCAGCAGCTCGTAGATATCGTCGCCAAGGGAAAATTCCTGCCATATTGTATGGTGAAAATAAAGAACCGGTACATGTCATTATTGATGAACACGATTTGATGGTCGGTTTACGCGGACATCATTCCGTCATCAATTTAGAAATCGATGGTCAGCCGCATCGTGCGATTGTGCGCGAAGTGCAGTATCATCCGGTAACCAGTAAAATTTTGCATGTGGATTTCCTTGGCATTCAGGGGCATGATAAGATCCAGATGGAAGTTCCAATTCGTTTTGAAGGTAAACCAGAAGGTGTACGTGACGGTGGTATTTTTGACGAAATTAAACGTACGCTGGATATTGAAGTTTTGCCTGAGAACATTCCTGATGAAATTGTGATTAATGTGGATGAATTGAAGATTGGCGATGCCATTCGTATTAAAGATTTGGCCAATGATAAATACGATGTTTTGGGCGACCCTGAAGATGTGGTCTGTCGTGTGGAAACTCCACGTGCTGCTGAGATTGAAGAAACGCCTACTGAAGAGGAAGAAGAAGCTGCTGAACCTGAAGTGTTGGCTAAAGGCAAAGAAGCTAAAGAAGGCGAAGAATAAAGGTAGTACAGAAACGTGTACATTGTTTTTGGGCTGGGAAATCCTGGAAGACAATATCAATTGTTTCGCCATAATATTGGTTTTATGCTATTAGACTACTTACAGGAATATTATAAAATTCCCTTTTACCCCGCTAAAGGGGATTATTATTTTGCAAACCTGAAAATGGACAGCAGCGAAGTATTGCTGGTTAAACCAATGACTTACATGAACTTAAGTGGTGTCGCCGTTCGTCAGGTACTTGATCAATATCCAGTGCCTCTGGAAAATATCATGGTTGTGGTAGATGATTTTCAACTCCCTTTTGGTACCTTACGATTCAGGAAAAAGGGAAGCGATGGGGGGCATAACGGGTTAAAGTCTATTATTTATCATCTCCAGAGTGAAGAATTTCCTCGCTTGAGGATGGGGATTGGTAACAACTTTGAAAATCCTTCGGAGTATGTGTTGTCTCCGTTTAGCCAACATGAATTACAAAAATTACAGAATTTGTTGCCTGTGGCCAGGAAAGGGATTGTAACCTGGATTAAAAAAGGCATTGATCAGGCTATGTCTGACTTCAATCGGAATTTTTTTGAAGCAGAAATAATATAAAGGAGAAGTTATGGAATTGGATCTTACTTTTGTCATTGCAAGTGCCATATTGGCTCTGGGATTCGCTTTGTTCCGTTCCATTAGCGTTAATAAAAAAGACCCTGGAACGGATCAGATGCAACGGATTGCCGGTTACATTCGTGAGGGGGCGATGGCCTTTTTAAGACGCGAATATCGGGTACTAGTCTTTTTTGTAATCATTGTGGCGGTTTTGCTCTTTTTAGGTAACCTGCACAAAAACACAGAATTAGTGGCGCTGTCGTTTGTGATTGGCGCGACATGCTCAGCACTGGCCGGTTTTTTTGGTATGAGGGTGGCCACCGCGGCTAATGTACGTACGGCTAACGCTGCCCGTAGCAGTTTGAACAAAGCATTATCAATTGCCTTTGCCGGTGGCTCGGTTATGGGGATGAGTGTTGCCGGCCTTGGACTTTTGGGACTAAGCGTTTTATTTGCTATTTATGCCAACTTGTTTGGCGTAGATAAAACCGCTTTAACTACAATGGTGATGCCAGTGATTAGCGGTTTTTCCTTAGGCGCCAGTTCCATTGCGCTTTTTGCACGCGTCGGTGGTGGAATTTACACCAAAGCTGCCGATGTAGGCGCAGATTTGGTTGGAAAAGTAGAAGCAGGCATTCCGGAAGATGATCCGCGTAATCCGGCTGTTATTGCCGATAATGTCGGCGATAATGTTGGCGATGTGGCCGGTATGGGCGCCGACCTGTTTGAATCTTACGTGGGTGCCATTGTGGGCTCCATGGTCATCGGCGCTACCATGAGTCTGAAACACGTTTTAATGCCGCTGGTATTGGCCGGTTTTGGCATTCTGGTTTCAATTGTCGGAACATTTTTTGTGAGAACCAAAGAAGGTGGTAATCCGCAAGTGGCCTTAAACATTGGAACGTTTGGCGCCGGTTTGATTATGGCCATCCTTTCCTATTTTGTGATCGATGCCTTCTTGCCAAATGGGTCCATCAATATTTACATTGCCCTGCTGGCTGGTTTAGTCGGTGGGATATTAATCGGTATTTTAACGGAGTATTACACTTCCGAATCACGCAGACCGGCCCAAAAAATTGCCGAAGCTTCACAAACCGGTGTTGCTACCAATATTATCTCCGGTCTGGCAACGGGTATGCTGAGTACGGCTCTACCGGTAATTGTGTTAGCTATTGCCATTGTGGTCGCTTATCATCAGGCACAACTCTATGGTATTGCCATCGCAGCTTTAGGCATGCTTTCAACAATTGGCATTCAGCTGGCCGTTGATGCTTATGGACCGATTGCGGACAATGCCGGCGGTATTGCTGAGATGACTGATCTGGGCCCGGAAGTAAGAAAACGTACTGACAAACTGGATGCTGTTGGTAATACTACAGCTGCTATCGGTAAAGGTTTTGCCATTGGTAGCGCCGCTTTAACAGCATTGGCTTTGTTTAGTGCCTTTATGACAACGGCAGGCATTACCAATATTGATGTGTCCAATCCTTATGTAATGGCAGGTTTATTTATTGGCGGTATGATGCCATTTCTGTTCTCTTCTTTTGCCCTGCGCGCAGTCGGCGATGCAGCGTTTGATATGATTAAAGAGGTGCGTCGCCAGTTTAAAGAGATCCCGGGCTTACTGGAAGGTAAAGCCGAAGCCGACTACCGCAAGTGTGTGGATATCTCTACCGCAGCGGCCATTAAACGAATGGTTGTCCCCGGATTACTGACCATTTTTACTCCAGTGCTGTTTGGCTTTTTAGGTGGCGCTGAAATGCTTGGTGGATTGCTGGCCGGCGTTACGGTAAGCGGCGTTTTAATGGCCGTATTTATGTCTAATGCCGGCGGAGCCTGGGACAACGCCAAAAAATACATCGAAGCCGGCGCCCTTGGCGGTAAAGGTTCAGATGCTCATAAAGCCGCTGTGGTTGGCGATACAGTTGGGGATCCTTTTAAAGATACAGCCGGTCCGTCTTTAAATATTTTGATCAAATTGATGTCGGTGGTTGCGCTGGTAATTGCACCACTGTTGTAATAATTAATTAACTAAAATCCTATTCCTCTGAACAATCAGAGGAATCGTTAAGACCAAAGGAGGTACTTATGGCTATTTACGAAACGATTTTTATCTTGGACAGCCTGATGCCGCCAAAAGAAATCGATGCTTCGATTGAACGTTTTAGTTCAATCATCACATCGAATGGTGGCAAAGTCCGCAAGGTGGACAAATGGGGCAAACGCCGTCTGGCCTATGAAATCGAAAAGAAACAGTACGGTTTCTACGGCTCCATTGAATTTGAAGGCGAGGGTAACATCCCCAAAGAACTGGAAAGTGAATACAATTTTAATGACAAGGTTTTGCGCTATTTAACCTATCGCTATGACAAGCGCAAACTGAAAGCCATGCAATTAGAGCAAAAAGATGCTCAGGAAAAAAAGCCGGTTGAACCTACGGTTAAAAAATCTGCTACGACTGAACCTGTAACTAAACCACACGCTGCCGAAGAAAAACCGGCGCAAGCTCCTGAAACTGAAGCTCCGGAGAAAGCTGAAGAGAAAACCCCGGAAGCGGAACAAACCAACGATGAAGAAAACAAGTAAGGGGATGAAACCATGTTAAAATTTAGAAGAAAACGTGTTTGCCAGTTTTGCCAGCAGGGCGTGGTTTACATCGATTTTAAAGAAGAAAAGAAGCTACTCAAATTTTTGACCGAACAGGGTAAAATCATTCCGCGCCATACGACTGGCACCTGTGCAAAACATCAAAGACAATTGGCAAAAGCAATCAAACGGGCGCGTCATCTGGCCTTAATTCCTTTTGTTGCTGATTTTACAAGGTAATATTTAACAAAGGTGGTTTAAAATGGAAATAATATTACGTCGAGATTATCAGGGTTTAGGGAAAACGGGTGACGTCGTTAAAGTTAAGGACGGATATGCCCGTAATTTTCTGATTCCCAAAGGTATTGCTTACCTTGCAAGCAAAGAAAATAAAAAACGTCTGGAAAATGAATTAAAATTAAAATCCTGGCGGGTTGAAAAAGAAAAATTAGCGGCCGAAGAGTTAGCTAAAAAACTGGCTAATGTCTCCTGCACCATTCCGGTTCAGGTAGGTGAAGAAGACAAATTGTTCGGTTCAGTGACTTCGCAGAATATTGCCGAGGCTCTAGCTGCTCAGGGCATCGAGGTGGATCGGCGTAAGATTCAACTAGAAGAACCGATTAAGTCCTTAGGCATTTATTCTGTGCCTATCAAACTGCATTCGGAAGTAGAAGCAACCGTTAAAGTTTGGGTTGTAAAAGAATAAAAATTACGACGCGTTCTATGCTTGACATAGGACGCGTCTTTTTATTTTTCTAACAGATAACTTACCACTATGACTGCCCCGCCTACCGATGCTCTCAGGCTGCTAATCTAAGTTTGAATAAAACGCGAAAATCCCTACGGGAATTTCATCCTTATGCTTTTGATATTCAATTCTCCGCTTTAACATTGTCTCACTTTGGATGGGCCCATATACAAGACATTATTGACACCATTTATTTTGTACATGGCATTTCTGGCTTTGCAAAATAAGTTTGAATTGCACAAACGAGAGGCCTGTTTTATTTTGCTGGTTTGGTTGTTTGTTTCGGTGAGGCGCTTATTTACGCCATGCTTTATTTGCGCTAATCAAAGCCCTAAAAATTGAATGGCCAGTCCACAGGCTAAAATTACAAAACCAGCCAGAGCATGCGTATAGCGCTCAATTTTTTCAGTCGGTAAAAGATCAAAACCTTTTAATGCAAAGAAAACAATGGCAATCATGGTTGTGATTGTGATTAAGGAAAAACCAATTGTCACAATTGCCAGATCCGACCAGTGGCTTTGAGCAGCCGGGTACATTAAGATTGGAATTAAAGGTTCGCATGGGCCAAAGACAAAGATTAAAAACAGCACCCAGGGAGTAAGGGACTTTTGTTCCTGATGGTGTACATGCGCATGGTGATGTGTGTGTACATGCTGGTGTTCATGAAGCTGACCATCGGCGTGCAAGTGCAGATGCGTATGCGGTTTGTTCCGATAAGCCTGACGGAGCCCCCATAAAAAATAAAGCAAACCAAAAGCGATCAGCAGGTAGGCGGCAATGTTGCTACGCGTTGATTCAATCAATTCGATTTTGTGCAGCGCAATGCCGAACGCAATACCCGCCAGACCAATGACTACCGAACTTAAAACATGGCCAACACCGCAAAAAAAGGTAACGATGAGTGTACGCGGCATACTCCAGCGACGTGCTTTAGAAATCATAACAAAAGGCAAATAATGATCCGGCCCCATCAGAGTATGAAAAAAAGCGATGGACATAGCAGTTGCCAATAAAACCCACATAATGACCCCATAAGAAAATTTTTTCACAAGATACGAATTTTAAAATCGTAACATAAGAACGGCAGAAATTTTTATTAAACTTAGCTGATATTACGATAAGATCATCTTCAAATTTAACAGACCCTAGCCTTGCATAATGGCTTCAATTCCATCGATCTGCTTGGGAATTAATTTACCCAGCACGCGGCTGCCATTTTCTGTAACCAGAATATCATCTTCAATGCGAATACCGCCAAAATGCCGATAAGCTTCAAGGCGTTCGTAATTAATGAATTGGCTAAACTTGTTGTCTTTTTGCCACAGGTCAATGAGTTGCGGAATAAAATAGATGCCTGGTTCAACGGTTAATACAAAGCCGGGTTTTAGCTCTCTGGCCAGTCTAAGATAAGCCAGCCCAAACTGATCGCTTCGTTTGATTTTTTCATCATAGCCAACGTAATCTTCTCCTAAGTCTTCCATATCATGCACATCCAGCCCCATCATGTGGCCCAGGCCATGTGGGAAGAAAAGCGCATGAGCTCCGGCCTGGACAGCTTCTTCGATATTGCCTTTCATTAGGCCTAATTCTTTTAGCCCAAGTGTAATCACTTTCGCCGCTTCCAGATGAACATCACGGTATTTGATGCCAGGTTTAATCATTTCAATGGCGGTTGTCTGGGCGTTTAACACAATCTGGTAAACGGCTTTTTGTTCTTCACTGAATTTACCGGTTACAGGAAGTGTACGCGTAATGTCGCCCGCGTAACGGCTTGGGGCTTCTCCGCCACAGTCGATTACCAGTAATTGTCCTTTTTGCATTTCATTTAATTGGAAAGGATTGTGTAAAATTTCGCCATGCACCGAGAAAATCAATGGAAAAGAAAGACGACCGCCTAAACTAAAGGCTTTTCCCTGTAATATGCCAGCTACTTCATATTCTTTAAGTCCCGGCCTTACGGATTTCATGGCTTCCAGATGAATTTGATATGTGATGTCCAGCGCTTTTTCGATCTCTTCAATTTCTTCTTCTGATTTAACTGATCTTTGCTCAACCACTGCTTTGATGAAAGGGACGGAAGCATAATGTTTGAGTTGGTTGGCCCGGATGCCTAAAATTTCCTGTAGTTTTATCATGTTGTCTTGGCGGTAAGGCGGCAGAAAGTGAATTTTGCGATCTTGTTGCAAGGCTTTGCTTAAATATTCTTTTAGCTGAGCAGACGGCGCGACCTGGGTTAACGCAGCTTTGGCGGCTAATTCAGCCATTTTGGGTTGAGGCCCCATCCAGACAATATCATCCACAGAAAAGTCATCGCCAAACAAAATTTCGTTTTGTTCATCAAGGTCAATGATGGCTGCCAGACCGGGCAAATCAATTCCAAAATAATAGAGAAATGTACTATCCTGTCGGAAAGGATAAACGTTAGCCGGGTAGTTCATGGGAGATTCGTTATTACCTAAAAAGAGCAGAATTCCCTTATCAAGCTTTGAAATTAATTGATTGCGTCGGTTTTTGTAAATTGCGGCTTCAAACATTTGACTATTCCCTTTTGATTTTTTTTACGTTCAATGGTATTGGCATTAATACAATGATTGCATTCAAATTGAAGCGTAATATGCTTAATGTTGAATTTTTCCTGAAGTAAATGTTCGATTTTGTATCGCAGCTGACTGCTTTCGCTCAAAAGCATATCCTGCACATCAACGTGGCCTTCAATGTGGATATCGTTTTCACCCACCATCCACAGGTGAATATGATAGAAATCATTTACTTCAGGCAAATTTTCAATTTCCTTTTTAATTTCTTCAATGGAAAGATCAGGTGGCGCCCCTTCCATTAAAATATGAATGGATCCCTGTAAAATTTGAAAACTTTCTTTTAAGATGTATATGCCGATCAAAATCGTTAAAATTGGATCGATCCAGTAAATATTCCATTGGTAAATGGCAAAGCCACCAAGCAAAACTCCAAATGAAGAAACGGCATCTGATAACAAATGTAAATAGGCCGATTTAAGATTCATACTCTCTTTTGAAGGCCGGGCCAAAAGTATGGTGCCGATGACATTAGCTAACAGCCCAATGCCGGCCACCAGCATCATTAAGCTGCCTTCAACAACGGTGGGATGAATTATGCGCAATACGGCGTGGTAAAAAAGGTAAAAAGTAATAACCAGCAACACGCCGGAATTTAAAGCCGCTGCAAATATCTCGGTTCGTTTTAAACCAAAGGTATGTTTTTCGGTAACTGAACGATTTCTTAGTTTTAAGGCAATGTAGGAGATAATAATGGCCACACCGTCACTAAAATTGTGCAGGGCATCGGAAATCAGCGAAAGAGAACCAGCTAATAAACCTCCGATTAATTCAGCAAGCGTGATGCTGAAATTTAGCGCCATGGTGATCATCAGACGCAACGTGGGGATATTCGGATCAAAATGGTCGTGTGAATGATGGTGCGTATGTCCCATAGTTAATGCCTTGGTTAAACTTAAACTTTAATTTAGGATTTCTACAAAAATGGAGCAAATAATTCAGAAAGTGGGTAGATTATTTTACTTTAAAAGTTTAGCTGTCTTAGCGTAACAAAACTTTAACGCATATCGAAAATCTTTTGTTATTAAGAAGTTTGAAAAAAAACACCGGACTGATGCAGGGGAACCTGGAACTGACAATCGGCAATCAATTCAACATTCAAAGTTCAAAATTAATAATATCGTTTCTGGCGGAGAGGGTGGGATTCGAACCCACGGTCCCGAGAATCGGGACAACGGTTTTCGAGACCGCCCCGTTCAACCACTCCGGCACCTCTCCAAATCAAACCAATTTATTTAAAAATAAAAAGCGGAGAGGGTGGGATTCGAACCCACGGTACCACTAAGGTACACACGATTTCCAGTCGTGCCGATTCGACCGCTCTCGCACCTCTCCAGCTTATTTAATTTTAAAAAAAGTTTCAAAGATCAATTTTCAACAAATCGTGCTCCATTAAGTTTTCCGCTTCTAAAATTACAACCTAAGCTTAAATCGTAAGCGGTACACACGATTTCTCCCGAGAATCGGGATACCGATTCGACCGCTCTCGCACCTCTCCGGCTTGGTTAATTTCGAAAAAAGTTTCAAAGATCAATTTTCAGTAAATC
>JAGHBR010000151.1 GCA_021160885.1 Caldisericaceae bacterium | reverse complement strand
GCATTAAGCTTACTGATTAATTTTCACACCTTTCTCATGTATTTTAATAAAAATTTTTGAATTTAATTTTTTTTTAATATTTTAATCAGAGACTCTATTCAATAAAGGGAGGAAAGTATGACATTTCAAAGCCCAATTGACCTAAAACAACTCATGCGTTTTATTGTTAGTGAAAAAAAACTACAGGCGAATTTGGTGCTTGACGAAGGCTGTTTTTTAGAAACAAAAGACGTTAAACCACTGGTCAAGGTTATCAATTACATCCTCAATTACCTTAAAGAATTGAGTGAGCATCCCATTGAAATTGGCCTGGATTTGATGCACGACAAATACTTGCTTTCTTTTCTTATTTACACGGAATCTGACTCTTTACCAACCGTAAGTGAAAGCTTACAACCTGTCCTTGACCTTTATTCAGCCAAATTAGCTTTTATTCACGAAAAAGGTAAATACGTACAATTTAAAATTCACATTCCTAAGTAATTTGTATCTTAACTTGTTTTTCAGAATACTGTCTGTTTAAATCTTTTAGCTTCCTTCCGATTCTGATCGGATTAAAATTTTTTTAATAATTTGTACTTACTCTCGACAAAATACCATTTCCGAGATCGATTTTTAACGATCATTACTCACATCATGTGTGTGGTTTGACAAATTCGCAAACTACAGAATGGAGCATTGATGAAATGGTTACTCCACCAACCTTTTGATAATTACCATACATTTTCTTTCTCATAGGTTTCCATTCAATCCGTGTATTAAACTTCATAAAAGCTTCAACGTTAAGAAATTCTTTTTTGTAACAATTCCGCAAACTCTTTAAATTTCTGACTTATTCTTTAGAAAGGAATGAAATGAACACCATTAAAGCCATCATCTTTGATTTAGGACGCGTCCTGGTCGATGTCAAATTTGACCGCCAAACAGCCCGATTTTTCGGAGTTTCTACTAATAACACAGAAGACGCTGCAACCATTTTAGACAGAGCTTTTCAAAACGAGCTGTTTCGAAAACTGAATAAGGGTGAAATAACCTCACGCGAATTTTACGAAGCCTTTAAAAATGATTTTGATTTAAATCTTGATTTTGAAACTTTTGTACAATACTGGTGTGATGTTTTTGCCCCCATTCCCGGCATGGAAGAGCTCTTTTGGCAGGTAAAAAGAAAGTACCCAGTAGGTTTGTTGTCAGATACGGACGAATTGCACTGGAATTATTGCAGGGAACAATTTCCTTTTTTAAAGGCCATTGAAAAACCAACTTTGTCCTTTGAAATTGGCGCGCTAAAACCGGATGCTAAATGTTATTTAAAAGCAGCAGAAAATGTTGGCTTTGAGGTTGCTGAGTGTTTGTTTATTGATGACCGCCAAGTTAATGTAGAGGGAGCGCAAAAGGTTGGCATGCGGGCTATTCTGTTTCAGGGACCAGAAAAATTAAAAGAAGATTTTAAGAAGTTTGGCGTTATGGTTGATTAGGTAAATGGCCTGCCGTTTGCACTATCCAGACAGGCTGTGATTTTAAATCAATTATGAATTTTGAATTGCATTTAGGCCTTCTTTTTAAGCAAAGATTAGTCGAATCATTGAATATGACTTTACAATTAAATAGCCAGGTAATTGGAACCAGCATTTAATTGTAGGGGTTAATTCAAAATTTAACACTCAAAATTCAACATTTTTAAAACCGTTGTTTAAGTGGCTCTTAATTCTAGTTGAAGCTTTTACTATTTGTTTTCCGATTTCTTCTCCTCTTCTTCAATACGTTGGGCCAGTTTAATGGCAGCCGTTTCGATTAATCCGGCAATTATTAAAAGAGGAATGACCAGCCAAAGAAAAGCTTTTAAATAAGCCAAAAAACTTTGAGGTATTTGTTCGGCCCAGGGACATTGAACCAAAACGCAATTGTATTGTAGCGCCAGCGAAAAAGAGATGAAAGCGGCCGGCAGTTCAAATAGGGCCACCGGATTTAACAACGAAGAAAAATAGAACTTACCGACAAGGGTATGGTAGGTAATCACACCAATGTTAAATCCCGTCCAGATGGCAAACAAAACAGGCAAGCCGGGTACAAATCCTGAAAGCAAATCGATAAAAAGAGACAGGCTGTTGATACCTACCAGAAATACAAACAAAGATAAAAAATGCCATTTTTTAGAAGCCAGTTTGTCCAGCTTTTTACCAAGCCATTTAGGATAAGCTAATAATATTTTAATATCCTTATAGTAAACCCATGGAGCAACCGTATAGCCGATAAAAAAGAGTACCATACTGACCAAAAACAATCGTGTACTAAGCAGTTGCAGAGCTTCTTTCAAGCCATTCATTTTAAGTTCTCCCAAGGTCAGTTAGCGCCTTAAAACCATGCAAAGAATTACATGTTTTTACACCGTTTTCAATGGATTGTTCGACGGCAGTCATGATAAGAGACGCGGCAAAATCTACTGAAGCTTCTATTTCAGGAACGCTGCAAACAAAACTAACATCGCCATCAAAGGAGGTGTGCGAGGGCTCAATTTTGCGGGCAACGGCCAGATGTGCTCTTTGGGCTAGATAATACAATTGCAGCTTAGAAAAGTTGAAATTTGTAAAAACAGCGGTTAAAACTGTATTTTCACCCATGCCTACTTTAGGCGACTGCCAACGAATACTTCTACCTGAGCTGGCTAAAAAACGGCCCTGTTCATCAATTGCCCCGGCTAATATTTGCCCACTGGCATCCAGTACATCACCCACCGCATTGAGCGCCGTTACTGCCAGAACGCTGGCTTCATTAAAATTAACTTCGGCCAACCCCAGGCCGGCCTTCATCGCCCTGTCAATACCAGCCCATTTACCTATGGTAGCTCCTGTACCCACGCCAATATTTCCCTGCTGATTGTTATTGAAGGATGCATTTAAATAAGCAGCGGTTCCTTGCTCACTGGTGGGGTAAGCATTCGGGTTGCCCATTACCTTATCAAAAATAACAGCCGCCGGGACTATAGGCACATAACCGTAGTTAGTTCTAAAGCCAATCTTCTCCTTGGCCAATTGTTCCATTACCCCATGGGCTGCATTCAGCCCAAACGCACTCCCGCCTGTTAAAACCAAAGCATGAATTTCCTGGATTTTTTTATCAGGCTGGAGTAAGGCTAATTCACGTGTGCCCGGGGCAGCCCCAAATGCACAAGCTGCGCAGATATTCCCCATAGGCGGAATCAGTACCGTACAACCCGTGGCATTCTGAACATCTGTAAAATGTCCGATTTTGATGCGATTTAACATAGCCATCGTTCTTATTATGTTTTTTCAATTTAAAACAATTGGCAAGTTTTTTGCAAATAAATATATTTGTATTTAATTTTTGTTAATTATTTTTTAATTAAGTCGATAATTGAATTTAGCTGAAAGTTAAGCCAGTAAAGGGTTTAATCAAATTTGAGAAAAAGGTTAGAATAGATGACAAAAATTTTACTCGTTGACGACGAGGCCGATATTCGTGAAATGATTTCTGATTTTTTACAATTAGAAGGCTACCAGGTCGTTACGGCTGGTAACGGGCTGGAAGCGCTGGAATTTATGAAACAGGAACAACCAAATGCCGCGATTGTTGATATTGAAATGCCTAAAATGAATGGCCTGGAATTTGCACGTCAGGTTTTAGCTGAAAACCCTGATTTCCCAATTATTATCATAAGTGCTTATGTAGAAAAGTATTCAATGGATTATATCACGCAAATCGGGATTAAGAACATCTTGCGTAAACCAATCAATTTGCTTGAACTTGCCAGACACATCAAAGAATTGACAAATCATAAAGAATAAACATCCTACATTAAATGATTTTTTAGTGAAACCATATTCAGATCGCATATTCCAAATTTGCTCTGACAATCTTACACACTTCAACTGAACTTAAACATCACGTAGGGCCTGTAATCAAAAAATTTAACAAATTAAAGCATGTATGCATTCATATTAGGTATTTTAGCCAGCTTTCATTGATTCACAAATTAAACTTTACTCCCATTTTGAACCAACGTCCCGGCAAAGGTACCGAAATAAAATCCTCATAATGACGGTTGAAAAGATTGGAAATATCGGTAAATACCAGAACCTTTTTAAACTGCCATTGCAGGTGTACATCTGCCAGAATGAGCTCTTTCTTGTCCAAACGTTGTTGATATTTTAAGAACCATTGCAGAAAAAAATGCGGAATGCCAAGGTTCTGGCTCAGCCTTAAGCTCGTCTGGTGTTTCAGATGGTTAAGCGCGTATTTTGACACATAATCCGTTTTAAGACGTTGTGTTGTTAAATATGTGTAAGCAAACTCCATTTTATTAATAAAAAAATTGGCAAAAATCCATTGCGTATTTAATTCAATACCACGCGTATTTAATCGACCAATATTTTGTGCCTGCCAGTAGTTTCCTGTTTCATCAAATTTCCAGTCGATCAGATTTTTAGCATGACGTTGAAAGAGAGCCAGCGACCAACCTACCTGTTGCCACTGCCAGCGTGAACCAATCTCAAAATCGATGCTTTCTTCGGGTTTTAAGTGCAGATTGCCTTTATTGGCCGGGCTGCTGTAATAAAGTTCTGTAAAAGAAGGTGGCCGGAAACCCTTACCGGTAGAAGCAAACAACACGCAATTGGAACGCAGCTGAAACGCGACATCTAATCCGGGATTAACCTGCCAGCCCCAGCCCTGGTAATTGAAAAACGAGCTGCCTATGGTAAATTGCCATTGGTGCCAGGTGAACTGGTATTCGGCCGAAAATCCAATTTCTGCTCGCTGATGATTGCCCAGATTATTGCTTTTAATCTGTTTTAATCGCCAGCTGGCTAAAAGCGAAGTTTGTCCCCAAAGGCTGGCAAAGTTCGTTACAATTTCACTTCCCCAAACATCCGTACGATGTTTATTGTGATACCATTCCGGCCTGCTTGCATCTAAAATGAAATCATCATTATGGTGACGCCAGAATACCTTTGGGGTTAATTGTAAATTTTTGAAATTTAATTCAACATTGGCCTTAAAAAAGGTCGTTTGTGTTTTTTCTCTTTGGTCAGGGAAGGAAGGATGATAAAAGCGATTTGCTCCAAAGTCTATGTTTTTAAATCCAGCCATAAGGCCAGCTTTATGTGCGGCAAAAGTAAGTTCATTTTTGTAACCAAAAATGTAGTTTTTAAAATCAGTATTATGCAAAAAACCAGCGCTTGAAGATTGATTCAGGTAGAAGGAATGAGAGTGATTGTTAAACTTTAAATCCAAAGCTGCCATAGTTTCAAAAAAGCGGTAATCCCCACCTTTAAAAGTTAAAGCTAAATTTTTCTTCTTTGCTTTACGTGTGATAATGTTAATAACGCCGCCCATGGCTCCAGGGCCATAAAGCCGGGAACCGGCACCCTTCATTACCTCTATTCGATCCACCGCGTTTAAAGGCAAAGTTAAATTCAGGTTATGGTGGCCCGTTTGAGGATCATTCAAATTAACGCCGTCGATCATGATTAAAACCTGTTCATAACCGGCGCCGCGCAGGTTGATATCGGCCTGTACGCCGGGGCTTCCACGCTGTAACAAATCCACGCCAAAGATGTATTCCAGAGCTTCCTGAATAGAAGTAACCGGCAATTGAGCTAACTGGGCAGAATCCAAAACAGCGACACTTCGAGCTGAATGCAAAAAAGAAACCGGAAAACGTGATGCACTCACTACAATGGGATTTTTTAGATTAAAAGTAATTAAATCCTCGTTTTGGGCAAAAAGAATCTGAATTAAAAATAAAAAAATAACTTTTTTCATGATTGAAATCCTCACTTGATTAAAAGCGGAGAAGATAGAAATTTCCTTGCCCTGATTCAAATAATTTTGAAACGACCGTCAAATATTTTAAATTTGGCCTCATTTACTGGTGGATTAATAAAATGGTTTTTTTGTTTTTTGTCTCTTTACTTTGGGCTTTTTCTTTTGGGTTAATTAAAGGGCAATTAACCTCATTGGACCCCTTTTTTGTGGCTTTTGCCCGCTTATTGCTGTCCTTTCTGGTTTTTTTGCCTTTTTTTCGCTGGCAAGCCTTTAAAAGACAAAAAGTTTTGCTTTTGGTAGGTGGCTTACAGTTCGGTTTAATGTACATGTTCTATATCTATTCGTATCAATGGCTGATGGCTTACCAGGTAGCCTTGTTTACCATTTTTACACCAATTTATATTACCTTACTGGATGATTTTTTGCAAAAGAGGTTTCATTGGATTCATTTTTCGGCCGCGGTTCTCTCGGTTATTGGCACAGGCATTATCTTTTGGAAACAATTTGACCAGGCTAATTTTTTAAAAGGGTTTGTATTGGTTCAGGCTTCCAATTTCTGTTTTGCAACCGGGCAAATTTTGTACCGCAAATATCGTAGCAAACGTTCATCCATTCGTAGCGAAGCACAACTATTCGCCGCCCTGTACCTTGGAGGCGCCCTGATTACCGGCCTGGTAAGCGCATGGAGTGTGAACTGGTCCAGTTTGGTATTAATGAAAACACAAATTTTGACGTTAATGTATCTGGGAATAATTGCATCGGGAATTGGTTTTTTTTTATGGAACTACGGCGCGCTAAAAGTAAATGCCGGAACTCTGGCTATTTTTAATAATTTAAAAATTCCTTTGGCTGTACTGGTCGCTTTTCTGGTTTTTGGAGAGTCAGCCAATTTATTACGGTTGAGTACAGGTGCCAGTCTTTTAGGGCTGGCTTTATGGTTTAATGAAAAATTCGCTAAAACAATCTAATTTTCTGGTTTAATCAAAAGGTAAAGGCTGAAGCGTTTCTACTTGACTTTTAAAAAGCAATGCCCAAAATGCAAAAGGAATTCGCTCACACGAATTAAACGACACAACTGGATGCGTTACCTGCCAAACAGCAAACATTATGAGTGTGATTTTTGCCGAAGTAATATCGTATTTATAGATATATTTAAAAAATATGCAAAAGAGCCAGCCGATTATTAAATTGGCCTGGCAAACAATAAAAAGATGAAAATCAATGTCATCAACCATAGCTATTAAAGCAGAAAACAAGGTGTTCAATTGGGGCACATCCTACCGTTACAACCGGTTTGTGGACTTTCAGCGAAAGCACTATGGTGAACGTGTGCAAAAAGTGACCGTAGATGCCGGCTTCACCTGCCCAAACCGAGATGGAACCGTAGCGAAAGGGGGCTGCATTTACTGCAACAATGAAAGTTTTAATCCTTGCTACAACAGCGCATCCAAATCCATTCGTCAGCAGATCGATGAAGGTATTGAGTTTTTAAAACGACGTTACAAAGGGGTGCGTAAATTCATCGTTTACTTTCAACCTTACAGCAATACCTATGCCCCGCTGGAGACTTTGAAGCGCTATTACGAAGAAGCATTGAGCCACCCGGAAGTCATTGGGCTGACCATCGGCACACGTCCCGATTGTGTTGATGAAGCCAAAATCGCCTATTTGGAAAGTCTGGCTAAAGATTATGATATTACCATTGAATATGGCCTGGAATCTATTTCCGATGAAACGCTGAAAAAAATCAACCGTGGGCACGATGTACAGTGTTATTTAGATGCCCTCGAAATGACCAGAAATCGGGGGATTAAAATTTGTACACACATAATTTTTGGCTTTCCCTGGGAAACAGAAGAACTCTGGCTGCAAACGGCAGACTGGCTTTCGGACAAGCCGTTCGATTTCCTGAAAGTTCATCAACTTCATGTTGTTGTGGGAACAGCGCTGGAATGGATGTACCGTAAACAACCTTTTGATTTTATGAGTCCGCAACAATACATCGATTTAATCATCCGTTTTTTAGAACGTCTGAATCCACGCATCATCATTCAACGCTTATTTGGCGAAGCGCCGCCACGGACCCTTGTAGCGCCACACTGGGGCGTACGCAACACTCAACTGACGCGCATGCTGGAGCAAGAAATGGAACGTCGTGACACCTGGCAGGGCAAAAACTGGCAATCTTCCTAATGCGGAAGCGCTTTAATCAAGCGCCAGGTCTGAGTAGTCTTTCCCAATAGGTTCCGCCGCTTCCAGCCCTAAGGTTTTTAAAAGCGCAGTAATTAAAACCGCTTTTTCCTCGGCATCATGACGGCTCCATGTTCTGCTTTTTATTTCAAGAAAATCACCCATTTTGGGGATGACCAGCCGATCCAGATTGATGTAAAATTCCGTGTCCTTAAAAAGTACTTTCCAGCGGAAGCGTTCCTTTTCGATGACCATTTCTTTGACCGGTTTAAAATATTCTCGGTAAAAACGCAAACTATGAGTAGCCTGGGCCAGATAGCGTGAACGCGAAAGTAGAACCGTGTGGGCAAATTCACGTTCGTAAGCCGGGCCTAAAAGGGTTAAACGGTAACGTGCTTTTTCAATTTGACCTTCCGGATTAATTATTTCATCTTCTCGGTATCGGAGCCGCCCCTGGTTTTTATCTTCAAAGTAAAAATAGGTATCGTATTGCAAATAATGTCGTTGGTAAATGATTTTGATAGACGGCTGTTTGATTTTTTCAAAAATTGCATCAAATTTTCGAATTGGAACTTTGATTTGTACTTCAAAACTTTCTTCTTCGGT
>JAGHBR010000117.1 GCA_021160885.1 Caldisericaceae bacterium | reverse complement strand
TGAGCTGCTGGGCTACGTAGTTTTCAACCATTGCACCATGAAAATGTGTAAAAATTGCATTTCCCCTTACTATCATATCCATTGAAATATTTGACATCGCTCCCAGCAATCCGATATCAAGAAGGAATATTTTGAAAAAGTCTGTTTTGGCGTAAGCCTCAAGAGGAAGTTTTGGGGTTGATACATTATAAGATTTATATAAAATTCCAGCGTCAATTAACCACTGGAGAGCATTTTCATAATTTCTGGCCCTGGCGCTCTTCCTGACAGCAGAAAAGATAAATTTCTTGTTTTCTTTTGATAGATGAACCGGTATTGACTGCCATATTGAAAATATTTTTATTATATCTGATTTTTCTGCGTGCTTGGAAAAATCAAGAAGATAAGAATCAATGATCTCTTTTTGAATTTGCCGGACGTTAACGAAACTGTTAGTTCGAAAGTAGGTATCTACTGCTTCAGGCATGCCTCCTGTAAAATAATAATACTTCAGGAGTTCTACCAGTTCAACATGGAAAGGCTCCGGAAAAGGTTCAAACCCGTCTTTTTTACCTTCAATCAAATGCCGTAGAGACGTTTTATCAAGTGCATCAAGAAATTCCAGAAAAGACATAGGGTAAAGATTTAAAAAATTTACCTGCCCTACAGGAAAGGATTTTTGACCGGCCAGTTTTATTCCCAGCAAGGATCCTGCTGCTATGACATGGTATTCATTGGCATTCTCTTTGAAATATTTTAATGCATTTAATGCATTAGCCGATGCCTGGATTTCATCAAAGACAATTAGACTCGAATCCGGTGATATTGTCACATTTGCATAAGCTGAAAGGTAGCTGACAATTTTTTGTTTATCGAATCTGTGCATGAAAATTGAGTCAAGCGCCGGATCATCTTCAAAATTTAGATAAGCAAAATTATCATATTCCTTTCTTGCAAATTCTTTAAGTATGTAAGTCTTTCCAACCTGCCTTGCCCCTTTTAGGATAAGCGGCTTGCGTAGTTCAGACTGTTTCCAGTTTAATAGCTTTTCATAAACATTTCTTTTCATAATGTTTAATATAGTTGGAAAAAAACAAAAAGTCAATTTATAATTCCATAAATGTGCTTTTAATCACTTTTTAGGAACCACTTTTGTGCTATTTAGCACACCTCTGGAACATTATTTCGGTGTTATCTGTAAGTCAGCACCGGGTTACAGTGCTCACCGTAAACGATGATATCGGGCGCGATTATTTGTAAATGTTTTGAATTATGGTCTTGAAACCAACTTCCCGACCACAGTATTAAGAGCTCGGCAAAAAATAACTTCACATTTTCGCATCTAACCCAAATCTGAGCGCCAATTCTGCGAACTTATTTTTTGCCGAGCCCTAATGGTAATGTTTTGAATAAATTGCCACCAATAGAAGTCTTAACGGATCCTACTGCCTAACGGTCTTGTTCCTCGAGTATGCCGCCTGGAAAAAACATAAAGATTCTATTAGCGAGTCTGACCACTTCTCCGTGTGAATGAGAGACATGGAGAGCGGTTATTGGCCGTTCGGTGAGCATACCTTCAAGCATGGTCAGCATCAGTTCTTGCAGCCGCACATCCAAACCACTAAATGGTTCATCGAGAAGCAATAAATCAGGCTCTATTGCAAAAGCTCTTGCTAAAGAGATACGTTGAACCATTCCTCCAGATAGCTGAGAAGGGTAGTAGTCGGAAAAATCACGTAATCCCATTTTGTTCAAATAGTAATGGGAACGCTCTTTTGCCTCTTTTTTATTCATCTTGAGCGCCAAAAGAGGCAGCATGATATTCTCGATCGCTGTTTTCCACGGCAATATTCTTGGCTCTTGAAAGACGTAGCCAATCCGCATGCTATTATTAAAAATTCTGCCGCTGGTTGGTTGTTCGATTCCGGCAATCAGCTTAAGCAGGGTGGATTTGCCCACACCGCTTGGCCCAAGTATTCCAATGACATCCTGGCGTTTTACTTCAAAGCTTAAATGTTCAATGACGGGCAGGCTGCAATAGCACAGAGATACATGGTCAAATCGAGCCATTGCGCTCATGTCTTCCACTTCAAAAGATAGTTTTGGGCAGGGCGCAGCATCAGGTACTCAAAGAGACCGACAATTATCAGGCTCAAAAATACACATGCAAAGAGTTCAGGCACTTGAAGGTTGGTTCGTGCGGATGAGAGCGCATATCCAATTCCTTCATTGGTCCCGAGCACTTCAGACAAAATCACAACACGAACCCCATTGCCCATAACAATGGCCATTGCCGCACTCAGGGGGGCAATGATGGCAGGCACATAAATGTTTTTCAATTTCATCCAGAGTGAAAAGCGATAAATTTCTGCCATTTCCAGAATTTTATCATCCGTCATTTCCATACCCTTGATGGTATTCACATAGACAATGGGAGACAGTAAAAGCGAAGTGATGAAAACAACCATGGAAGTGCCCATTCCAAACCAGAGCATCGCCATCACAACTACCACTACCGCCGGTATGCTCATAAGCACCCAGCGAAAAGGTTCGAGCAGATTTTTGACATTCTCATAAAGGCCAGCGATTATGCCCAATACAAATCCTGCTACTGCTCCGATAGAGACCCCAATGAAAATGCGTTTCAAGCTGACCCAGAAGTGTTCATGGAAAAATTCCGTGTCGAACATCCTATAAAGTGCAATCAACGTGTCTTTTGGGGAAGCGATGATAAGACTGTGCATCAGCACCGAAGCGACTTGCCAAAAGAAAAAAAGCAAAATCACCCCCAAAAACGTAAAGAGTGTAGCATGTGAAAAAAGTTTCTCCTTATATTTGCTGACTTTAGTTTTGAGATAGGATTTCAAGAGCTTTTTCTTCATGGAGCCTTCCAGTAGAAATTTGAATCTGGCAACTTCCCGCCGATTACAGCAGGATTGCTCGCATTAAGTA
>JAGHBR010000280.1 GCA_021160885.1 Caldisericaceae bacterium | reverse complement strand
GCCGTTGCCAGGCTTACGGTTAAATTGCCCCACAGCACGGTTCGCTTTAGTCGCATGCTGTAAACAATCAACAAAAGGCCAATTACAAATGCGATGGCAAACATGGCCCGGCCACAAAAATAGGATAACACAATGGCGCCTGAATAACTCAGGGTAAAATAAATCCAGGCTTCTTTAACCGTAACTTTTCCGGAAGGCAGCGGCCGATTAGGTTTATTAATGCGATCAATTTCAATATCATAAATGTCATTGATTATGTTAGCGCCGGCCGTCATCAATCCCGATATTAAAATGGCCAGGTAAAGTTTGTAGTTCAAATGGAATTGTGGCGAAATAAAAGCTGCAACCAGAATGGTCAGCATGGTAATAAATACGTTAAGTGGCCGACTAAGTCGCCAGAAATTTTTTAAATGTTGTATTAAGCACATTGGTAATCGTTTGTTTTTTTTAACTGTTTAAAATTAATAGAATTGTCCCAAAAAGGAAAATTTAATTGAAGGCAGCCATGACCAAAATAATTTAAACAATATTTTCAAGTTTTAAAATTTGATCGTAAAATGGTTAAAAAACCATCCCTCTGACTCCCCTCCCTTTATTAAAGAGAGGAGGATATAATGAATTGGAAATACAAAATTTAGCTTTGATAAGGAGGTGAATTAAAAGATAAATCAAAATACATAAATATTAAGAATTGTTCATTTTTTATGATTTTTTTCAAAGGTTTAAAAAAATTTTTTAATGCGTACACTGCCCTGCTTTTTAAGTTTTAAATAGCGTTCTTTTTCGCGTCCCACCAGTAAATCGATGGTTTCCACTTTGGGGATCCCCTGTTCTCTGGCAAAATCGGTTGCTCCCTGGCCAACCAACAGGTGATGTTGTATTTTAGTACGCACCAAATCAGCCACTTCAATGGGATGGGACACATTCTGAATGGCGGCTACTGCTCCACTGGAAAGATCACTACCGCCCATCAATCCTGCATCCATTTCTACTTCTCCGGCAACTGTTAAAAACGAACCGCAACCGGCATCAATTCTTCCAGAAACTTGATGACTTCAATGACTGTTTTTAAAGCATCATCTTCCTTTTTTAAAACCTGCTGTCCTAATTGTAGTGCCTGTTCAATTCCGGCTAAATGTTCATGATGCAATCTTTTTGGAATGTCCCAGGCTCCACCGTGGACAATCAACTTTGGTTCTAGCTCAGGCATGTTAAGCGTACTCCCGCATAAAGAACATGCTTTTGTAATTTGTGCTTAATTTATGTTAAGGAATACTTTGAAAAACAATGGATTCTCCAAACCTGTCGTCATTCCGCACTTGATGCGGAATCTAATGCTTACAATAATTTAGGGATTCCCCCTGCGCGGCAATGGCCTTCTTAAAGATTTTTTCAAAGGTTTCTTAATTTTTTTGCGTGCAGCAATGGCCTGTTAGACAGGGTTTCATGTTTTTTGTTGAATCGTTAAAAAACTAAAAGCCCAATAATCGTGAATCGGTTTAAATAAAGCTAACTTGCATTCAAAATTCAAAATTCAAAACTCAACATTCTCAGTGCTATCACTGTGGGCTCTAATCAGCTTCTCTAGTTATGTAGTTCTTTAAATCTAAAAATTTTTTCTTTTGCTGCATACTAAAATGGTCATCCTGTAGAGCCTTTTTCAGTAATAAAATAGCCTGGCCACGACTCTGGGATGCAAAATATTCAGTTTCTTGGCCTGGTAAGGTTCGTGATTTCAAGAGCTTCTGATCCACTAAGTATTGTAAATCCTGTTCTAAATTTGTCAATGTTCGGCTGTTTTTAATATCAATCCGCCTGTAAAGCTGGGCAGCCGTTTGTGGCGATTTTTCCCATAGCGCTTTTAAAATCGGCCAGTATTTTTTTGCGACCAGATAATCCTGTGGTTTGATGGCAATTTTTTTATTTATTTCTATTTGTTGTAAGGCCAGGCGGGCGGCGATCAGAGCTACTGGTAAAATTGGCCAAACTTCGCCAGGCGCAGGACGATTCATAATGCGGGCCATTTTGTTTTTTACCCAAAGCGGTGTGTAGTAGGAGCTTTCCCGGTAATCCCACAAAAACTTATTGGGCGGCATAACACGATTTAGATTGTAAAACTGAGACGATAGTTTGGGATATCTTTGTTGATCAAATTGCAGATGCAAGGAATCACCAGTCAGTTTTAATGGCGATAGTTGAAGAAAATTAGGTTTGATACCAAATATTTTTACACGTGTCGAATCCTGTGCAGAGGAAAATCCAATCAGAAAGAAAAAAATCAAAAAGCCGAAATGTTTAACTTGTAAACGCATCCGCTATTGCCTTATTTTAATTTAGGTAACCAGCGCCCGGTTCTTTTTTGGTAAGCAATGTAAGAATCACTGAATTTTTTGATCAAGAATTTTTCTTCATAAGAGGCAATGAAATTGTAAAACAAAAAAACAGGGACCAGTAACACCAATCCCAAAAAGGAATTAAAGAAAAAAGACAGGGAAAGATAAAAAATAAGAATGGAAAGGTACAACGGGTGCCTTACTACTTTAAACACTCCATCGGTAATCAAATTTGATTGCTGATTTTTGGCAATAACGGCTTTGTGCCCCTCTTTCATTAATAAAAAAGAAAATAAAAAAAGAGACAGTGCAATGAGCCAGCGCAGCCAGCTTAAATGGATCAATGACGTTTTAATGAAAAAGCGATCCGCTAAGAGAATAAAAATGTACAAAATAAAAATAACAATTTGGCCTTTATCCCCATAAGGATGCTCACCTTCTTGCATGGACTAAGCTTTCAGCTTTTTTTGCAACAACTGGTTCACTAACTGCGGATTGGCTTTGCCTCTGGAAAGTTTCATGACCTGCCCCACCAAAAAGCCAATCACTTTGGTTTTACCTGCTTTAAAACTTTCAACTTCTGCCGGGTGCTGAGCAATTACCCGTTCAACGAATTGTTCAATTTCACTTTCATCGGAGATCTGTTTCAGGCCCAATTTTTCAATAGCCTGCTCAACCGAAAGATCGTTGCTGAGCAAAAAGTCGAACACTTTTTTGGCCGCACTGGTGCTTACGACCTTTTTGCGGATGGCTTGCAACAAATCAGCCAACTTATCCGGTTTAAGCGGCAGTTGATTAATCGAAATTTTTTGTTCGTTTAAAACGCGGGCAATTTCGCCAAGCATCCAGTTGCTGATCATCTTAAAATCATCGAACAGGGCGGCTACTTTTTCAAAGTAATCGGCTACTTCTCTGTTTTCGGTTAAAAGACGCACATCATATTCCGGCAATTGATATTGGTTCAAAAAGCGCTCGAATTTTTCCTGAGGCAATTCAGGCAAGGATTGTTTAATTTTGTCGAACCAGGCCACATCGATGTGCACCGGAACCAGATCAGGTTCAGGAAAGTAGCGGTAATCGTGTGATTCTTCTTTGCCTCGCATGGGTTGGGCAATGTTTTTGTCGGCATCCCACAATAAGGTTTGCTGTTCCACTGATTTACCGTCTTTTAACAATTCTGTTTGTCGTTCGATTTCGTACTCCAGCGCTTTTTGCACATGCGCGAAAGAGTTCATGTTTTTTAATTCGGTGCGTGTGCCAAATTTTTGCTGTCCAACCGGGCGCACACTAATGTTGGCATCGCAACGAAAACTGCCCTCTTCCATATTGCCGTCGCTGATGCCCAGGTAACGTACCAGCTGGCGCAACTGTGTTAAATAGGCATGGGCTTCCTGCGGTGAACGAATGTCCGGCGCACTGACTATTTCCAGCAGAGGTACACCACAACGATTTAAATCGATCAGCGTTTCGTTGGCTTCTACATAAGACTCGTCATGAACCGACTTACCGGCATCTTCTTCCATGTGAATGCGAATTAAACCGATGCGTTTTTTGCCCTGTTCGGTTTCGATTTCAAGATAGCCATTTTCGCAGATAGGTTCTTCAAATTGTGAAATCTGGTAGCCTTTTGGCAGATCCGGGTAAAAATAGTTTTTGCG
Source organism: Caldisericaceae bacterium (assembly GCA_021160885.1). Classification (GTDB taxonomy): domain Bacteria; phylum Calditrichota; class Calditrichia; order Calditrichales; family Calditrichaceae; genus Caldithrix. The sequence goes on along the minus strand of JAGHBR010000280.1, from coordinate 2,073 downwards.
GGCAAAACGATTAGAGCGGCGAATCTGGCAGTTAGTGGCCAGCCCCAACAGGACAGCGAATTCAACCACTTTTTTATTGAGAACCGGCAACACACCGGGCATGCCCAGGCAAACCGGACAGGTTTGCGAATTAGGCTCTGCACCGAATTTTGTGCTGCAACCGCAAAAGATTTTGGTCTCTGTTAAGAGCTGGGTATGAACTTCTAAACCGATTATTGCTTCGTATTCCATTTTTGCCTGTTACCTTTTACCGTTTGCAATTAAGACTGCATTCTTTCAATCGTTGCGCCTAACTGAAACAACCGTTCTTCCCGAAAGGCCGGCGCCATGACCTGTAAGCCAAAGGGCAGACCATTGGAATGCTTTCCGGCAGGCAAATTAATGGCGCAAATACCTGCTAAATTAGCGGTGACGGTGTAAATATCCATCAGATACATGGTAAGGGGATCCGAAATTTTTTCGCCCAGTTTAAACGCGGTGGTTGGCGTAGTGGGCGTGACGATTACATCGTATTTTTTGAAAGCATTGTTAAGTTCTTCTTTTATCAGCCGACGAACCTGCATGGCCTTTTTGTAATAGGCATCGTAGTAACCGGCAGAAAGCACGTAAGTGCCCAGTAAAATTCGTCGTTTAACTTCTTTACCAAAGCCTTTACTACGAGTACTGGCGTACATTTCCTGCAAATCATCAACTTCCGGTGCCCTGAAGCCATAGCGCACGCCATCGTATCGCGCCAGGTTAGAGGAAGCTTCGGCCGTGGCAATAATGTAGTAGGTGGCAATGGCATAGCGTGTTAAGGGCAGATCAAATTCTTCTACATTGGCGCCCTGTTTAGCCAGTTCATTGGTAATTTTTAGAATCCCTTCACGAATTTCAGCATCCAGTCCATCGGCAAAGTATTGCTTTGGCAGACCAATTTTCAGTTCTTTAAAATCTCTGTTTATTGTGGTAGCGTAATCTACCACTTCCACTTCGGCCGAAGTAGAATCTTTTTCATCATGCCCGGCAATAATCTGTAAAATGGCGGCCGTGTCCTGCACTGTGCGGGCAAACACACCAATTTGATCCAGCGAAGAAGCGTACGCCACCAGACCATAGCGTGAAACTCTCCCGTAGGTTGGCTTAATGCCCACCAAACCGGTAAAAGAAGCAGGTTGGCGGATGCTACCGCCGGTTTCGCTGCCCAGCGCTGCATCACAGGCGCCAATGGCTACCGCAACAGCCGATCCACCACTGGAACCACCGGCAACGTAATCAGGATTAAGCGGATTTTTGACCGAACCAAAGTAGGAATTTTCGCTGGAGGAGCCCATGGCAAATTCATCCATATTGGTCTTGCCGATGAAAATGGCTCCGGCTTCACGCAGCCTTTGAATCACAGTTGCATCGAACGGAGAAACAAAATTCTCTAAAATTTTGCTGGCACAGGTAGTTCGCCGACCGGCGATATTGATATTGTCTTTAATGGCCATAATCACACCAGTCAACGGGCCGGGATTTTTACCAGCAGACAGTTGTTCTTCCAACTGTTGGGCACGTTCTCTGGCCTGGTCGGCAAACACCTGAGTAAAGGCATTTAAATGGCTATTTTGTTCGATCTTTTTCAGAGCTTCTTCTACACGCCGGCTAATCGATGCTTTTTGTTGTCGGACTGCCTTTTGAATATCTGAAATTTGCATGCTACTCTTTTTCTTTAGTCGATTCCGTTTCGTTATTTTCCTCGGTATTTTCCCTGTCTTGCACTTTTGCTTTGTTGCTGGTTGGAGATTCCAGCGGTTCGTTTAAATCCAGTTCATCCTGGATTTCGTTGGCGGCCTTTTTAAATTCTCTAATTCCTCTGCCCAGTCCCTGAGCCAGTTCGGGCAGTTTTTTGGAACCGAAGACTAGCAAAATGATGAATAAAATGATTAAAAGTTCCGATGTTCCGATACCAAACATTTTATCACCTCTTTCTTTAGTTTTTTATTTGGCAATTGAAATTACAATGAATAATTAAATTTTCAAAATTTCATTTTTTTACAATCAATTTACAATCGTAAAAAATTACGTTTTTTTTCATTAATCATATTAAAG
>JAGHBR010000278.1 GCA_021160885.1 Caldisericaceae bacterium | reverse complement strand
ATTTTTGGGTTGTTATTAACAGCAGGAATTTTAATGATGAGTTGTCAATCGAACAAAGTTCAACCGCCGATAGCTAAGAAGATTGCCCATCGTGACACCATGTTTAATGATGTGCGGGTAGATTACTATCACTGGTTGCGCAATCGGGAAAATCCGGAAGTCATCGACTACCTGAAGGCAGAAAATACTTACACCGAGGCCATGATGGCCCACACCAAAGAGCTTCAGGAAAAATTGTACCGGGAAATGTTAGGCCGAATTAAAGAGACTGATGTTTCCGTGCCGGTCAAAAAAGGGCCCTATTATTATTACACACGCACGGAAAAAGGCTTGCAATATCCCATTCATTGTCGTAAAAAAGGCAACCTGGAGGCGGAGGAAGAGATTATCTTGAATGAGAATGAGCTGGCCAAGGGACATAAGTTTTTTAGCCTTGGGGTTTTTAATGTCAGCCCAAACCACCGTTACTTGGCTTATTCAGTGGACACCACCGGTAGCGAAACTTACACGATATACGTCAAAGATTTACAGACCGGCCAGCTGTTTGAGGAAAAAATCGAAAACACCTACTATAGCCTGGCCTGGGCCAATGACAATCAAACATTCTTCTACACCGTGTTGGATGCTGCCAAACGTCCTTATAAAGTGTTCCGTCACCGGCTGGGGCAGCCAGCCTCAAAAGATGAACTGGTTCGCCATGAAAAAGACGAAAAATTTTTCATCAGTGTCCATCGTAGCAAGAGTGGTCAGTACATTTTCATGAATCTGGCCAGTCAGGTGACTTCAGAAGTTCGGTTTTTACCTGCTGACCGGCCACAGGCGGCTTTTAGAGTCTTTAGACCTCGTGAGTACAAAGTGGAGTACAGCCTGGTACATCAGGGCGACTATTTTTATTTCTTGATTAATAAAGACGCCATCAATTTTAAACTGCTGCGTACACCGGTTAAGCGTATCAGGGAGCGTTACTGGCAGGAAATCATTCCTCATAATCCGCAGGTTATGTTGGAAGAAGTGGAGGCGTTTAAAAACTATCTGGCAGTATTACTGCGCGATCAGGGGTTAAGGCAAATTCTGGTCAAAGACCTGAGCAGCGGTAAAGATCATTACATTAAATTTGAAGAACCTTTATACACGGTCAATTTTACCGGAAATGCCGAATACGACATTCAGACTTTACGCTTCAATTACCAGAGTTTAATCACCCCTTCTTCGATTTACGATTACAATTTAAAGACCAGAGAAAGAGAACTTAAAAAGCGGCGCGAAGTACCAAATTACAAGCCTGAGGCTTATCAGATGGAGCGCGTCTGGGCCACGGCTAGAGACGGGGTTAAAGTACCTGTTTCACTGATTTATAAAAAAGGTCTTAAAAAAGACGGTAACAATCCGGCTCTGCTTTACGGATATGGTTCTTATGGCGTAAGTATTAATCTACGCTTCAATTCGAACATCTTCAGTCTGGTAGATCGTGGATTTGTTTACGCCATTGGTCACATTAGAGGTGGCGGTGATCTGGGACGCCAGTGGTACGAAGATGGAAAATTGTTGAAAAAGAAAAATACCTTCACCGATTTCATCGCCTGCGCTCAGCATTTAATTAATGAAGGTTTTACTTCACCTGAACACCTCTCCATTATGGGCGGTAGCGCCGGCGGTTTATTAATGGGCGCTGTAACCAACATACGGCCGGATTTGTTCAAAGCCGTGGTTGCCCACGTTCCCTTTGTGGATGTGCTCAACACCATGCTCGATCCGACGCTTCCTTTAACGGTGATCGAATACGACGAGTGGGGGAATCCAAATGAGGAAAAGTTCTATTGGTACATCAAGTCGTATTCCCCTTACGACAATGTAACGGCTCAGGACTATCCCAACATTCTGGTGACAGCTGGTTTGAACGATCCGCGGGTAAGTTACTGGGAACCGGCCAAGTGGGTGGCTAAATTGCGGGCTACTAAAACCGACGACAATTTGTTGCTGCTGAAGACCAACATGGGCGCCGGACATATGGGCGCTTCAGGCAGGTACGATTACCTGAAGGAAGTGGCCTTTGATTACGCCTTTTTGCTTGATCGATTGTCGGTTGAGAAATAGAGGTTATTAAAAAGCCGTTCTTCAGGAACGGCTTTTTTGTCTGAATTTTTGGTTTCTGGGTTATTTTTAAAGAAAATTCAGACGTAACGGCTTAAACCTGACGAACAGGAATTAGTGACAAAGTAAGCCATGAGGAACTAACAGAAGTTTTAAATTCAAATTCTAATTATAAGGGATTGCCTGTTTAAAGTGTTTTATTTTAATTCGCTTGACAATTAACGCGTTTTTGCTTAAAAGGCAAGTCATGCCTTTCAACCCTCCCCTTAACTCTTATACCCTTATATTCTTACACTCATATATTGCCAATCCAAACAAAACCCCGGATCAGCTGGATATACCTATTTACGGTTAAGTCAGTGCCGGTGCTTTATAACTTTTTTAAGGCATCGGTCAGAGCGTCTTCGATGCCGGATAATTTGTTGTCATAATCTTTGCGTCCGCGACGGAAGACCTAAAAGGCTTCTTCCCGATTGTAAATGCCGGTGATTTCAGTGCGGTGGCGTTTGCTGCCGGGAATGTCTTTGTAGGTTAAAAAATAGTGGAGCAGGCGTTCAATTAAAGGTTTTGGCACATCGGTAATGTCTTCCAACTTTTCAAACACAATGTCTCCGCGCAAATAAGCGACAATCTTGTCGTCGGCTTCATTGTTGTCGATCATGCGAAAACCACCGATTACGTCCGCTGGAACTAAAATATTGCTTTTAGTGATGGGGCGTTCGGTTAAAACACAGATGTCCACCGGATCGCTATCGCCTACAATATCGGTGCGACCGGTTTTCTTGTTACAATATTCGGCGCTGCGTTCACCTGAATAGGTGCGAGGAATAAAACCGTACAACATGGGCGGCATGGAAGAGAAGCGTTGTGGCCGATCGACCTTCAAAAGACCGGAAGCCTTGTCCAGCTCATATTTTACGGTGTCTGTTGGTACCATTTCAATGTAAGCGTTAACGATTTCCGGGGCATCTTCGCCAATATCGACCCAATGCCAGGGATGGGCGCGAAACAGCAATCCCATCCATCAACGAAGAAACGCGTTCGTCTTTTTGAGGAAACAGCAATGGCTTTGCCATTGAATATTAAATTAATAACATTCTGGATGTCAATAGAAGCCATCTTTTCTCCTTGTTCCATTGTATTTTTTTCTAAATCTACTTAAAATAGATTTCAGAATAAAAATATTTCCTAATAATGAACGGAGTACAAATGAACACGAGTTTAAAATGGATTTTAGCAATTCTGCTAACCCTTTCCGCTGCAGTTTATCAACGATTGACGGGACCAACCTATCCCAAACGTATTAAAGTCGAACTTTCCGGTAAACAGTACAAATTTAAACTCCCACGTTCGCATGGGGGGCAGACGGCACAGGAAATTAAATTGGTTGTTCCTGATACAGCGATAAAGGCAGAATTACATTTTCGAAGATTTAAGATGAATGAAGAGTGGCAGATTGTTCCTTTTCAACGCCAGGCCAATGTTTTAATCGCCGAACTGCCCGGCCAGCCGCCAGCCGGTAAACTGGAATATTTCATCGTTTTTAAAATGCAGAACAAAACTGTAACAGTACCACAAAACAGTGCTGTGGTAATTCGTTTTAAAGGAAAGGTACCTGCTTTAGTGTTAATCCCTCACGTACTGGGAATGTTTTTAAGTATGCTGTTGGCCATGGTCACTTTTTTTGAAGCACTTAGCAAAGGCCCGAAAATAAAACAATTTACACTCTGGACCACCATTGTACTGTTTGCAGGGGGCATGATTTTGGGGCCATTGGTGCAAAAGTTTGCATTTGGCGCTTACTGGACAGGCGTTCCCTTTGGCTGGGATTTAACAGATAACAAAACTCTGATTGCCATGATTTTTTGGCTTATTGCCAGCTGGCGTGTTTTAAAGGGGAATGCTTTACAAAACAGATGGTGGGTTATTCTGGCCGTACTGGTCATGTTCATCGTTTTCCTGATTCCCCACAGCATGATGGGCTCTGAATTGAATTATCAAACGATGACTATAGAAACGGGACACTAAGCCAGTTAAGCTGGAATGGACAAAGGAATACATTGAAAAATTGGAAAATGTTTAAATTTGCCTTCTGAATAGGTTACAGCTTTGTGGCAACCCAATTAACCGTTTGCAAGCTTTTCTTATTCCATTAACTCAAAAACCTTTTAGAAAACACTAAAATCATGAAATTAAAAAATGAGTAATGAAATCTGCACTGAATGACATGAATAATTCTTTTTTCCAGGCCGCGCAGTTAATTTTACAGGCTAAATATTTAGTGGCCTTTACCGGCGCTGGTATTTCAGTAGAGAGTGGCATTCCGCCCTTTCGCGGCCCGGGAGGTTTGTGGACAAAAGTTGATCCACGACATTTTGAAATCGGTTACTTTGAACAGAACCCGGAACAAAGCTGGCGTTTGATTAAACAATTGTTTTACGAATCGTTCAAAAATGCCAGACCTAATCCTGCGCATCTTGCACTGGCAACATTGGAGAAAGGACAACGGTTAAAATCCATTATTACGCAAAATATTGACTACCTACATCAGCAAGCCGGAAGTCGTCAGGTCATTGAGTACCATGGTAGCTATCGCTATTTACGTTGTTTAAATTGCAATTCGCATTTCACTGCCAGTGAACATTTTTTAAATAATCTACCACCTCATTGTTTGGAGTGCGCTGGTTTGTTGAAGCCGGACTTTGTCTTTTTCGGTGAAGCTATTCCCGAAGCGGTGATTAACCAGAGCATTGCCGAAGCCATGAAGGCTGATGTCATGCTGATTATCGGTTCAACCGGCGAAGTGTTTCCCGCTTCACAAATTCCTGAAATTGCCTACCGATATGGCAGTAAATTTATTGAGATTAATATTGAGCCTTCCAATTACACGCAATCCTTGAATCCAATTTTTTTAAAAGGGCCTGCTGGTCAGGTATTGCAGCAATTAATGAAGGTGATTGCAAATGAAGAATTTAAAAAGGTTTGAAGATGACAACCTTTTTTATCCTCTAATTAAAAAAGCAGGAAGGCGTTGAAGCCCTCCCGCTCTTACAAAAATTTAATCCTGTGTCTTATTCTGAGGGTGCCATTCACTACTTTTAGTCAAAATGGTTTCCATGCGTCGCACCAGTTTGTGCGGATCGTTCAAATAGCCTTCCATTAAAAGAGCAGTTTCGAAAAGCTGCTCGGTGGCTTCTGTAATGAATGGATCTTTGGGATCATTTTTGTAAATACGCAACAGGTTTCGAATTAGCGGATGATCTTTGTTTACCTCAAAAATCTTTTTAGGAATTGTGGTGTCTTTGTTCATGATCTGCAGAATTTTTTGCATTTGTGAGGTCATCTGGCCGTCTGGGCTGACCAGGCAGGCGGCGCTGTCCTTCAACCTTTTAGACTCGCGAACTTCTGTCACCCGATCACCCAAAATATCACGCATCTTATCTAGGAGTTTTATAAAGACCTTTTCTTCGCCTTTGCTCAACTCTTCTACTTTCTCTTCATCTTTGACCACATCTTCAAATTTTTCCAATTTGGAAATATCCGCATGTTCAACGGCAACAAAGGTATAATCGTTTTTGTACTTGGGCAGACCTGTAATCACAAATTCATCGACTGGATCGTAAAGGTACAAGACCTCGATGCCTTTGCGTTTAAAAATTTCCAGATGCGGATCTGTTTGTAGAGCTTCGCGGCTGGCGCCTGTAATGTAGTAAATTTCTTTTTGATCTGGTTTGGCGCGCGACACATAGTCGGCTAACGAGGTCAGTTCGCCTTCTTTTTCCAGGGCAGAAGAATCAAAACGCAGCAGTTCGGCGAATTTTTCCTGATTACTGTAATCCTGGTAGCCTAACTTGAAAATTTTGCCGTGTTCATTCCAGAAAGTTTTGTATTTTTCCGGTTCCTTTTGAGCCATCTTTTCCAGATGCGACAGGACCTGTTTGACCAGTACCTGTTTAATCTTTATTACCACGCGGTTTTCCTGCAGGGTTTCCCGCGAAATGTTTAATGGAATGTCCGGGGAATCCACCATACCTTTTACGAAACCTAGATATTCCGGAATAATTTCCGAAAACTTGTGTTGAATGAGCACGCCGCGCACGTACAAATCGAGACCGAAGTCTTCTTTAGTAAAGCCAAAAACATTGTAATTTTTTTGCGGGATGAACATGAT
>JAGHBR010000199.1 GCA_021160885.1 Caldisericaceae bacterium | reverse complement strand
CCACTGAAGGAAACCGAAATTAAAAAAAAATTGAATTTTTAGTTTTGAATGTTGAATGATTTTAAATTTTTGTTTGTCAATTGCCGTGGAGCATCAATTAATTAGCCACCGAAGGACACCGAATTTCACCGAAATTTTTAGAGACACTGATTAGCTCAGATGAACACTGGTTTATTTCCTGTAAGACCAGACCGTCAAGGTTAACACATAAGAGACATTACTGCCTTTAAAACGCCGCATATCCTATCAGAACCATTACCCTTATACCTTTATACCATTAACTTTTTTCCTTTTAATACCAGAATTTTGGCACAAAAAACGAGTTCCTTTTCTAAAAGAGTTCTCTTTAATTAAAAGGGATGATTCCAACACCTGCTACACATGGATTTAGTTGTGGAATGGTAAAAAAATTAAAATTATGTTAAAAAAATATTAAAAAAAATTTTCATTTCAAAAAATTAGTAACTATATTCTGTATTACTAATACAGAAGTCGTCAATCTGGAAAGGTTGGATGAGATCAGATCGTCGCATTGGCACAATTTTATTGATTGTTTTTTTTGTGATTCTTTTGGCCAGTTGCCAGAAGAATTTTTCTGAAATCGAAGAGCCGCAACCGGCCTGGATTGCCGATGCTGTTTTCTACCAAATTTTCCCAGAACGCTTCCGAAACGGCGACCCAACCAATGATCCCGATAAAAAATCACTCTTTGGCAGCTATCCGCACGACACCACATCCGAATGGCACATCAGCCCCTGGACAGCAGACTGGTACCGACTGCAACCCTGGGAAAAGAAAAACGGTAAAGGATTGGCCTACAATCTGCAACGCCGACGTTACGGTGGCGATCTTCAAGGCATCATTGATAAATTGGATTATTTAAAAGACCTGGGCATTAACGCCATTTACCTCAATCCTGTTTTCGAATCTCCTTCTCTGCATAAATACGATGCTGCTACCTACATCCATATTGATGACAATTTCGGACCGAACCCCGGGTTAGATCAAAAAATCATTAAAAAAGAAAATCCATCAGATCCTTTAACCTGGCAGTGGACAAGCGCAGACAGCTTGTTTTTAGAGTTGATTCGTCAGGCCCACCTGCGTGGTATTAAGATCATTATTGACGGTGTTTTTAATCATGTGGGCATTACGCACTGGGCCTTTTTGGATGTAAAAAAGAATGGCCCGCTTTCACATTTTAAAGATTGGTTTTACGTTTTACAATGGGACGATCCCAAAACGCCCGAAGACGAGTTTCGTTACAAGGGCTGGATGGGCGTTAAAGAACTACCAGAATTAAAGGAAGACGAACACGGCTTAATCGCACCCATTCGTAATCATATTTTTGCGGTGGTTGAGCGCTGGATGGATCCGAACGGCGACGGTAATCCTTCCGATGGTATTGACGGCTGGCGTCTGGACGTGGCTGAAATGATCGATCATGATTTCTGGAAATTGTTTCGCTTAAAAGTTAAAACGATCAATCCGCAGGCTTACATTACCGGCGAAATCTTTTGGGAAGACTGGCAAAACAATAAGTTGATGAATCCCGCGCCCTGGCTCAAGGGCGATGAATTTGACGGGGTGATGAATTACCAGTGGGCTGCTCTGGTCACACGCTATTTTATTGATCAAAAGGAAAAGATTTCGGCTGAAGCATTTGTAGAAGGCCTGAAAAAATTAGACCAGCGCTACAAACCGCGCTTTCGGTTTCAACAATTAAATTTAATGGACAGCCACGACACCGAACGATTAGCTTCCAATATCACTAATCCCGATTTCTTTTACGACAAAGGTGTGTCGCCTTTTAATCCCCAATGCCAGATTCGTAAACCGAACGCAGAGGAACGTAAAATTCAACGCCTGATTGCTCTGTTTCAGTTCACCTACCCGGGCCCGCCAATGATTTACTACGGCACAGAAAGCGGCATGTGGGGCGGCGACGATCCCGATTGCCGCAAGCCTATGGTCTGGAGCGATATGGTTTACGAACCGGAATCGGTAACGGTTGGTCAGCAACCCAAAAAGCCCGATTCGGTTTATTTTGATTTTGATCTTTTTCATTATTACCAAACGTTGATTAAGCTGCGTAAAAGCGAAATTGCCCTGCGCAAAGGCGAGATGAAAATCCTTTCTTTTGACAATGAAAAAGATGTTCTGGCTTTTTTAAGAACATTTGGCGATCAGCAAATTCTGGTGGTCATTAACAACAATCCACACTCACAACAATTAGAGCTTGAAGAAATTGCCGACGGTCAATGGAAAAATCTTTTAACCCAGGAAATGTTTAAAAGCCGGCAGCAGAAACTAAAAATAAAACTGGCCGGTAAACAAGGCGCCATTTTAAAAAAAATCTAAATGAAGCGTAGAATTTTTCAAATTTCAGGCATTGCGGTTTTAGTGGTTTTTACCGGACTCTTTTCCTGCAAAAAGGAATTAAAGCTTGACGACCAAACTGTGGCCATTGTGGGCCAGTATGCCATCCCTTTTGAAAAGTACAAAAACCGCTATCAGGAATACCTGGATGTTACCTATCAAAAAGACAATCTGTTTTTACGGTTGGGCGTTTTACGAAATATGATTAATGAAGTGTTACTCAAACGCTACGATGACAACAGCGCCATTCTGGAAAATGAAGAATTTAAAAAAGACTGGCAATGGGTAAAAGACGAACTTTTGCTGGCCTATTTAAAGGAAGATGATATTTATTCCAAAATTAAAATTTCGGATCGGGAAGCGCGTCAGGCTTTTCTACGTTTAAATGAACGAATTGCCGCCCGTCATCTCTATGCGCCCACGGAAGAAGAAGCCAATCGTTTGTACAATTTATTGATGCACGGCGCTTCTTTTGATTCACTGGCCCGTGAAGTTTTCACGGACTCTACTTTGCGTAACAATGGCGGTTACCTGGGCTATTTTACCTGGGGCGATATGGATCCGGCTTTTGAAGACATGGCCTACCAGATGAAAGTTGGCGAAATTTCAAAGCCGATTAAAACAGCACAGGGTTACAGCATCATTAAGGTAGAAGATCGTAAGCGGGTGCCAATTTTAACCGAAAATGAATATTTGAAGAAAAAAGGCCAGATCATCCGGTTCCTGAAAGTTTCCAAAAGAAAACAAGCCGAAAAAGATTATTTAAAAAAGGTCGTTGACCTTAATGCATTTGAGTTCAACGAATCGGGTGTAAAAGATCTTTTAAAAATGGTACAGAACAGGACGGAGCAAGCGGGTAAAGAGAAACAGCCGATTAATTTCAATCAAATGGTGGTTCGTTACCCGGGCCTGGAGTGGAACGTACAAAAAGCTTTGGACGAAATTAAGCAAATCCCCGCTTATCATCGACAACGGATTGACAGTCCGGAAAAACTAAAAGCGGCCATCAAAGGGTTAATCATTAAGCAAAAATTACTGGCCATCGCCCATTCCAAAGGTTACGAAGACCTGCCTGAAGTTAAACACGCGATGGACAATGCCCGCAATAATCTCTACTTAAAATACAAACGGAAAGAAGTCCTGGCCGCCAGCAGCGTTCCCGATTCAGCCCTGAAAACTTACTATCGTAAGAATATCTGGAAGTTTAAAAATCCCCAAAAAATAAATGTCCGTGAAATTCTGGTTGCTGATTTGTCCAGCGCGTTAAATGTCAAAAAGCAATTGCTGGATGGTGCGAATTTTGCAGAGCTGGCCCGCCGCTACTCTTTAAGAGATTGGACGGCCCGCAACGGTGGCTTAACCGGCTACGCTGAGTTAAACCGCTTTGGCAATCTAAAGGGAAAATTGTGGCAAGCGCCTGTCGGCAAGCTGATTGGCCCGCTAAAGATTGAAAATGTGTATGGTCTTTTCCGGGTTGAAGGCAAAATAGATGCCCAACCTGCTCCTTTTGAACAGATTAAAGATCAGGTGTTGCAAGAGTACAAAGGTGAAAATCAAACAGAACTGTTGCGGGCTTATTTGCAAGAACTCAGAAATAAGGTAAAAATTCAACGCAATTTACCGTTAGTTAAATCATTTGTGCTTGAAAATAAAGAATGAGGTGTTTTATGAATTACAAATGGCTTACGATTCTAAGCGCAATACTTTTCATTTCGGCAACTTTGTTTGCCGGCACCACCGGGAAAATTGCCGGTCGGGTAATCGATAAAAATACAGGCGAACCGCTTCCCGGCGCCAATGTTTTTTTAGAAGGTACTTCTTTTGGCGCAACGACAGACCTTGATGGCAATTATGTGATTCTCAATGTACCACCTGGAAATTACACCATCATTGCCCAGTACATTGGTTATCAGGAAGTGAAAATGACCGGCATTAAGGTTTCGATTGACCTGACTACCAGAATCGATTTTCAACTTTCGGAAACGACACTGGAATCGACCGAAGAAATTGTGGTAGTAGGTGAACGCAAGTTGATTCAAAAAGACATAACTTCCAGCCAGGCCAGTGTATCCTCCGAAGAAATTGATGTGTTGCCGGTAACTGAAATGACAGACGTATTGCAATTGCAGGCCGGCATTACGCGCGACGCAGGCGGCGGCTTCCATATTCGCGGCGGGCGGTCTAATGAAATCTCTTACTGGGTTAACGGCGTTTCGGTAACCGATGTTTTTGACAACAGCATGGGCATTGAAGTGGACAACAACAGTATTCAGGAACTGCAGGTGATTAGCGGTACTTTTAACGCCGAGTACGGCAATGCCATGTCCGGAATCATCAATCTGGTGACCAAGGAAGGGGGCAATAACTATTCCGGCAATATTAAGTTTTACGCCGGAGACAATGTAAGTAATTTTACGGATTATTTTTACTACATCGATCATTTCGATCCCCTGGCAGAGTACAATATTCAATCCAGCTTAAGCGGTCCTGTTCCTTTTACCAATAAAAAGCTAACATTTTTTGCTAATCTGCGTTACAACAAAAATGATGGCTACCTCTACGGACAACGGCGTTACAATCCGGATGGCAGCTGGGCCAGCGGCGATACCCTTTTGCCGGTTAGCGCAAAAGATGATCCTGAGGCGCGTTACGTCGTAAAAGATGGAAAAACCTATAAGGTTGTTCCGCCTATGAGCGGCGAACCGGTGCCAATGAACTGGAGCAAAAAGTACAATGCGCAGGCTAAGCTAACCTACCGCGCAACTTCTTTTCTAAAGTTTAATGCCGAAGTCCTCTACTCCAGTCGTAATTTTCAGGATTACGACCATAGTTACAAATGGGAACCGGACGGCAACGTTAACAAATTCTCTGATAGCTACAATACCTGGCTGTCATTCACGCATACCTTAAATTCGAAAACTTTTTACACGGTTTACGGATCCTTTTTTCAGAACCAGTTCAAAGAGTATCTGTACAAAAACCCCTATGATCCGCGTTATGTTTACAGCGATACCCTGCAGCCGATTGCCTACGCTTTTCGTACAGCTGGCACCAACAACCATCGCTTCGACCGCATGACGCGCACCTATGGTTTAAAAATGGATTTTACCAGCCAGCTTACCAACAAGCATCTGATTAAATTTGGGGCCGATGCCAAATGGCATGTTTTAAATTTTGATGATTACTGGTTGCAGGCCGCCCGCGATGCCAGCGGACAAATTATTTCTCCTTACAAACCAATGGTGCCGGCGGACACCAGCCACATCCGAACCAAGTACACACGACGGCCCTTTGAATTTGCTGCTTACGTCCAGGACAAAATTGAATACGAGGATATGATCATCAATGTAGGTCTGCGTTTTGACTATTTTAATTCGCATGGGAAAGTTCTGGTAGATCCGCAAGACCCCAACATCTATTTCCCGATTCGTCCTGGTTTAGATACTTTAAGCCTTGCCGAACGTGAAAAATATTTTTACAAGAACGCAAAAGCCAAAATGCAGTTAAGTCCACGACTGGGCATTGCTTATCCGATCAGCGCCGATGGTGTGATTCATTTTTCTTATGGCCATTTTCTGCAAATTCCTTCCTTTGTTTACCTGTTTAACAACGGTTACTACCGCGTTGGTGAAACCGGGCAGTTTTACGGCCCTTACGGAAATCCGGACTTAGACGCACAGCGCACCGTCATGTACGAAATCGGTTTACAGCAGGGTTTGTTTGGCGACTTTAAAATTGACGTTACCGGATTTTACCGTGACGTGCGCAACTGGATTTCTACCAGTCCGCTTTACATTACTTACAATCGTGTTACCTACTCCCTTTATATCAATAAAGATTACGCCAATGTTAAAGGGGTGACTCTTAACCTTAAAAAACGTTACAGTAATCACTACTCTTTTGACGTTAGCTACACTTTCCAGATTGCTGAAGGCAGCAATTCTTCACCGGAAGAAGAATTTAACGCAGCCCGTTCCAACCTTGAACCCACGCTTATTTTGTTGCCGTTGGATTGGGATCAACGGCATCTGATTAATGGTTCTTTTTACGTTGGAGGCGACACCTGGGGCGGAAGTTTAATCGCCCGCTTTGGAACAGGTTTGCCTTACACCCCGCAAATTACGCAGTACACATCCGATCGTGGCATTCGCTGGGGCTTACAGAAAAACAGCCGGCGGCGTCCGAACCAGTTTAGCATGGATTTACGTTTACACAAAAATTTTACCGTTTCCGGCCTTAATTTTACGGCGTTCATGAATGTGTACAATTTACTGGACAGCAAAATTCCGATTAACGTTTTTTCTGACACAGGAAAACCGGATTACACAACCATTCAGGTACCGGAAGATCCTGTGAAAAGACCCAACACGGTTGAGGAATATCGAAAATATCCGTGGCACTACGCCGAGCCACGCAGAGTTCAATTTGGCATTGATTTCAATTTTTAAATAGAGAGGTGATACATGAGACAGGTGATCAAAGTCTTTTCTCTGATCTGGATATTATTATTTACAGCGAGCCTGTTTGCCCAAAACAATCAAAATCATCATGTACCTTCCAAGGAGCGTGGCGATCCCAAATATCGCAGAAAAGCGCAATTAGAAGGGAACAACATTCGTACTACCATCTTTAATTTTGGTCACACAGGCCGTACGGGTGCGGTGCCCATTTATGAAGAAACACCGTACGAATGGCCTAAAAACACAGGCAAAGTTTATCTGGCTCAAACAACTATCTGGTGGGGCGCCGAAGTTAAAGATGAAAACGGCGAGATGCAAAGAATTGTCATTGTTGACAACGGCCGGACTTCTGATGAAGGGAAGAGCTGGAACATTGAGCCTGTGCCCGGCTATTTTAATCCCAATTCCAACAGCATTGCCAATAGCGTGGACCCCAGCACCTGGCCCGATTTCTGGCCGGACAAGATGAACATCGATCCGCGTAGCGGTGCAGAGCCGGGCTGGCCGGGCAGCTGGAATGGCTATTTTGGTAAAGACAAATTCAATGCAGACCAAGAATTGTTTTACCGTGCCTCTGACGACCGTTACGACAATTACCTCTACTTCCCGGATTCAACGGATTTAACCCGCCATGGATTAGGTATTTTAATGGATGTACGAGCCATGGCCTGGTCGCAAATTCTGGTAAGCGATGTGGTCTATTTGTTGCATTTCTTAAAGAATGATGGCACCAAAGATTTGAACAAATTTGCCGTTACCTTTGGCGTGGCCGATTTTGTTGGCGGTGACGGCGATTCGCAGGATGATATCTCTGAATTTGATTTGTTAGAAGACATCATGTGGAGCCGCGACGCTGACAACAAAGCGCCAACTTTTGGTAAAGATCCTGTCGGCATTGTTGGAGTTTCACTGTTAGAAACGCCAGGCAACGCTCTTGATCGAATCGACAACGACGGTGACGGCGAAGAAGGCGGGCCAAAAGTAACGGAAGAAATGCTGCAGGGCGAAGGAACAGAAGAAATTCTTGACAACCCTGGTGATAACCGAAATTCCAATGGTATTGATGACAACCACAACGGTTTGATTGACGAAACCATTGCCCACATTCCTTTTGCCGGACAGGTCGGTGTTACCTATGCCGATGGTATTGATGCCAACGGCAACGCTGAAGAAGGCAGTCCGCTGGTGACGGTTGAAATGGTCGACCAGGCTAAAGCCGATCAGGTAACAGTGGATGGTGAAACCTATTACTGGAATCGCTGGCCGGCCAATGTAGAGAGCGATCCGATTCAAAACGGTAAAGTTCATCTAATCATGGTTGACGAAACTGATATTGGGAAAGCGTTTCAAGATTACATTGACAATGACGGGGATGCTGAAGAAGGAAGTCCTGTAATCACCCAGGCAATGATCGATCAGGCAGCCAATGATGCCCCCTACTTCCGCTACAAAGTTCCTGGTACCGAAATCATCCTTTACGATGTCAAGGCAGAAGATTTAGGTAAAAAGTATGCCGATGGGATTGACAATGATGGTGACGGCGCCATTGATGAAGATATTGACGAAGGCATCGATGAAATGATCGACGAACGCCGCGACGACTTTATTGACAATGACGGCGACTGGAACCCGATTTTAGATGACGTGGGCATTGATGGCATTGCCGGCACCAATGACTATGGCGAGGGCGATGGTAAACCTACCTCTGGCGCCGGAACTGCCAGTCCGGGTGAACCCAATGTAGATGTTACCGATATTTCTGAAACAGACCAGATTGGTATTTCGGCATCAGCCAGAACGCCGGCCGGCGGCTTGAATTTAAACAGCGATGCCACGCTTTGGTTTGATTTCATGATTCCGGGTAAATTTTACGATCCACGAACGGTAGTAGCCGGTGAATACGATTTATGGGTTACTTCCGGATACTTCCCCATTAAGGCCGGTCAAACAGAGCCCATTTCTGTAGCAGTCATTCTGGCCAATGCCAATCAGAATGATCCCGATGGTAACCTGCGTAAAAAAGCGGTGCTTAAGAAACGAGTGCGCGCTCAGGAAACGTACAACAACGATTACCAGTTTGCCAATGCTCCGATTACGCCAAAATTGACCGCGGTGCCAGGCGACAACAAAGTAACGCTTTACTGGGACGATCTGGCTGAAAAATCATTCGACAATTACATCTACAAAATTGGCGGCAATCCTAATGACTTTGAAGGTTACCGCATTTACCGGGCAACAGATCCGGCCTTTGAAGACCCGCTGGAAATTACCGATGCCTTTGGGACGCTGCGTTTCAGAAATCCGATTGCCCAGTTTGACCTGATTGATGGTATTGTCGGTTTAGATTCGGTTGGCATTGACGGAGCCAATTTCTATTTAGGCAATGACAGCGGATTGCGCCACACCTTTGTCGATTCGTCGGTCAAAAATGGTTTCACCTATTACTACGCCATTACCTCTTACGATTTCGGTTATCCGGCAGGAGGCATTTTACCTACCGAAAGCCCGATTCGTGTCAATCTGCAGCCCGATGGTTCGGTGATTCTAGGAACTAATGTGGTGCGCGTTACGCCAGAAGCCCCGGCCGCTGGATATGTGCCGGCCACTCTGGGCAACATTGAGCATCCGGAAGGTTCTTCTACAGGTAAGATTTCTTATGAAATCGTCGATCAGGACAAAATTAAAGATGGTCATGTGTACCACATTACCTTTGAAGATACGTTAAAACCGGGTAAGGCCGGTAAACCGGACACGCTGACGACCAAAACCTACACTTTGATTGATTCTACCGCAGATTCTGTTCTGGTCTGGAAAAGTCCCCATCTGGAAACCGGATATGAACAACCCTTGACAGATGGTTTCCGGTTGCATTTTATTAATGAAGACCAGGTGGGAATCAACAACAAACTTTCCGGCTGGCGGCCCAAGGGCACCAATATTCCGGCCTTTACCTTCCAGAAATTAACGCAAAGCGTAGGACCGGAAGGAGAATTTCGCATTAACGATTACTTAATCATTTTTGGCGAAAAAGGCCTGGCTACTTCAACACCAGGTACCTACGAAGGCAATTTTTACGACGCCCAGGATGTCAATTTCAAAATTCTAAATATGGCCACAAACAAACCGATTAACTTTGTCTTTGCCGAAAATGATACGATCGGTTCGCCTCCCGGTTATTTTTCTTCCAATTACCGAATTATTAAATTGGGCAACAAAGAGATTAAAATTCCTTACAAGGACGTGATTGCCTTTCTTGAACCTAAAAATGTAAACGGCAGAGACACACTGGTTTACACCTGGCAATTCTACCTGAGTAGTATCCCGGATTCAACACAACGTATTCCTACGGTAGGCGACACGGCAAAGATTGTACTGAAAAAACCGTTCCTTTCACAGGATGTTTACCGCTTTGTGGCCCGTGGCAGCTATGTGAATAAAAAAATGGCCAAGAACGATCTGGACAAAATCAAAGTCGTTCCCAATCCTTATGTGGCAACAGCCGCCTGGGAACCACGTAATCCTTACAATTCAGGACGTGGGCCAAGGTCCATCCATTTCATCCATTTGCCAGCCAAATGTACCATTCGCATTTTTACGGTAAATGGCGAATTGGTTCGCAAAATCGAAGTGGATAACCCGGAGGACAATGGAACCGCTTACTGGGATTTATTGACCAAAGATAATTTGTCGGTTTCTTACGGAGTTTACATTTACCATGTGGATGCTCCGGGCATTGGTGAAAAAGTCGGCAAGTTTGCCATCATTAAATAAAGCGCTTTTAAGAACTGAGTAATTGAAGGAGAAAAAGGTGCGCAAAATAAATAATATTTTCAGGAGCCTGCTGGCGCTCATTTTGGCGAGCGCTTTACTACAAGCTCAGGGAGTAACCAAAACAGGTACTACTGCAGGAAAGTTTTTAAGTGTCGGGATTGGTCCGCGGGCTATTGCCATGGGCGGGGCTTTTGCTTCCAGCGCCAATGACGCCACGGCCATGTACTGGAATCCGGCGGGCATCGATCAGGTACCGACCAATCAGTTTATTTTTACACAAACCGATTGGTTTGTGGATATTAAAATAAATTACGTAGGCGCAATTTTTAAAGCAGGTGCGCTGGGTACGGTGGGGCTTAATATGACAGCCATGACCATGGGCGACATGGAAGTTACTACGCCCAACAATCCGGAAGGAACCGGAGATTATTTCTCAGCGGGCATGTACGCTTTTGGTTTTTCTATTGCCCGCCATTTAACACAAAAATTTATTATTGGCGCCAACTTAAAATATGTGCGTGAAACAATTTCGCAATCGGCAGCCCATGGCGTGGCATTGGATATTGGTACTGTTTTTGTAACGCCTTTTTATGGCATCCGCCTTGGAACAAGCATTACCAATTTTGGCACCAAAATGCGCATGTCCGGTGAAGACCTGCTGATTCAGCACGACCCGAATCCGAATATTAATGGGGACAACGCCAATTTAAATGCCTATTACGAAACCGAAAGCTTTGAACTGCCGTTGCGCGTTCAGATTGGGCTGGCCCGTGATTTTTATCCACTTGAAAATCAAAGACTTACCCTGGCGGTGGAAGCGGCACATCCAAATGATAATTCTGAATATATGAATGTGGGCGGCGAATTGGCGTTATTCAAAGAACGTGTCTTCATTCGGGGCGGATTTAAATCCCTGTTCATGAAAGATCGTGAAGAAGGCTTGACTCTTGGTGTTGGCTATCGTACGCCACGGATCGGTAGTTTTTATTTGAATATTGATTACGCTTTTCAAGATTTTGTACATTTAGGCGATGTTCATACATTTGGTTTTATTTTAACCTTTTAGTCAGGAAAGGAGGTGAAACAAAGAGCAGGCTATTAATTTTTATTGGCTAAGCAACCTAATTCATTAACTAACTTAAGGAGGTAAGTATGAAGAAATTCGGCTTACTAATGTTAGCATTTGTGTTCATGGCTTTTGCCAGTGCACAGGCTGTCAATGT
>JAGHBR010000148.1 GCA_021160885.1 Caldisericaceae bacterium | reverse complement strand
ATCGTATTCAGGAAAATATTGCCCGTCAGGTTACGATTTCTCCGGTTAAGGAAATTAAGTTAATTGCCGGGGTGGATGTGGCCTATGCCAGAAAAAGCCCCATGGCTGTGGGGGCGGCCTTTGTACTCACGTTCCCGGAAATGGAGGTAGTAGACAAGAAAACGGTTATTCGAAAGATTGTTTTTCCTTACATTACCAATTATTTTGCTTTTCGAGAGTTGCCTGTGGTAAAAGATGTATTAAACGAGCTGGAACAGGACTTTGATTTATTGTTTTGTGAAGGTCATGGATTAGCTCATCCCCGACATTGTGGTCTGGCAACGCATCTTGGGGTATTGTTACAAAAGCCCACCATAGGAGTGGCAAAAAACCGTCTTTTAGGTAAAGGGCCGTTACCCTCTTTACACCGAGGGAATTACACATTTTTGAAAGATGAAAAAGGAATTGTTGGAGCCAGTCTCTGTACCCAAAATAATATTAAACCTGTTTTTGTTTCTGTCGGGAATTTGATTACATTACAACAAGCCATTCAGTTTACATTAAGCACGGCAATTCGATATCGACTACCAGAACCAATACGACAGGCCCACTTATTATCCAGACGGATTTTAAAAGAAACCATGGATGAATAATTTCTGCCCCGAACAGCAAAAGAAGAAGGAAATATTTTTTCATTAAATATGGTTAATAGTATTCAATTAATTAAGCATTTGAATTAATCTCATAAAATAAAGGAAATGCAATGAGTCAAAGAAATTTGACAGAAGAAGAATTAGAACTTCAAGAGTGGCGAGAGTCGCTGCAATATGTATTAGAACATGAAGGCGCTGATCGTGTTAAGAAGATCATGCGCGAACTGCAACAACAGGTTTACACATCGGGGATTAAATTACCGTTTACGGCCAACACGCCATACATTAATACCATTCCTGTGGAAAAACAGCCTCCTTATCCAGGTAGTCGCGAAATTGAACGACGCATTAAAAGCATTATTCGCTGGAATGCCATGGTCATGGTGGTCCGAGCCAATCGAATAGAAAACGGAATTGGTGGTCATATTTCCACTTATGCTTCGGCAGCCACCTTGTACGAAGTGGGCTTTAATCATTTTTTCAGAGCTCCGGGCAAAGATTTCAGCGGAGATTTCGTGTACTTTCAGGGACATGCCTCACCTGGCATTTATGCCCGCGCTTTTTTAGAAGGACGCATTAGTGTGGAAGAACTTAAAAATTTTCGGCATGAATATCACAAAACCGCCAAAGGGAACTTTGCTATCCGCACACAACCCTGTCTGAAACACTGATGGAAACAACCGGAATGATCTTTGGCACCAGCACACATGTTTACCGACCTAAAAGAGGGAAAAGATAGTTTTGACAATCAGTTTCGTATGGTTATTTAAAAATGTTTATTTTTGCTTAGGAAAATAACTGCTCAATATCAAGATTGAAAAATTCTTCAAATGATAATCCCTCGGCTCCTATGAGTAGCTTTTTACTTTCCGGAAACTGTTTTGAAAATAATTTCAGACCTAAAAGTTTTTCTCGACGTCTTCCGCTTTTTACTTCAATGCCCAAAATTTTGTCCTTTGTGGTTAACACAAAATCAACTTCAAAATTTCCTTGCTGCCAATACCATAACTTAATATCTTTTCCATACGTGGCATTAAATAAAGACGCGCCAACAGCCGATTCAACCAGTCTCCCCCAAAATTCGGGGTTTTGTCTTGCTTCATCAAAAGAAAAACCTGATGAGGCAGACATTAAAGCTGTATTTAACACTAACAACTTCGGACTGGAGGCACGTTGCCGATGAATTTTTGTGGTGAATTTTGCAAGCCCTGTGAGCAAACCTGCATTACTTAAAAGGTTTAGATAATGAGCCAGAGTGGTTGTGTTACCGGCATCTTGAAGCTGTCCCAACATCTTTTGATAGGAGAAAATCTGTCCTGAATATCGACATCCTAATTCAAATAGACGTCTTAAAAGTGCTGGTTTATCAACCCGATTTAAGAGCAATATGTCTCTTGAGATAGTTGTTTCTATTAAAGAGTCCTGAACATAATTACGCCATCGTTGCTCATTCTCAATAAGCGGTACGCTACCAGGATAACCGCCAAAAAAAACAAATTGTTGCCATGTAAAGCCAAAAGCCTGATGCATCTCTTTAAAGGACCAATGCGTAACCGGTATTAACTCGAATCGGCCGGCCAGACTTTCTGTTAATCCCTGTTGCATGAGTACTGGAGACGACCCTAAAATAAGAACCTGGATTTGATGTTTTTCTCTGGTGTCCTCATCCCAAAATCTTTTGACAACTTCAGACCAACCAGGTATTTTCTGAATTTCATCCAGAACTAACAGACCTTTTTTCCCAGTACTGCGCAAACGAATGACTTCCCATTGTTGTTCAATCCAGGAGGCGTCTTTTAAAAAGGGCTCGTCCGCAGTCGCATAATGCATGGGCATTTTAAGAGAATCAATAATCTGCAGCGCTAAGGTTGTTTTACCACTTTGACGTGGTCCAGCCAGCACCTGAATAAAAAGTCGCTTTTCTTTAATCCGTTTCAGAATGGTTTCAAATACAGGTCTTTTAAACATTTTAATTTACTCATTTTTTGAGTAAATTTACTCAAAGCATTGAGTAAATTCAAGAGAAAGATCTTTCTCTTGCCTTAATTTTGTTTTTTTGCTAATTAAAGCCAAATTGAATCTTTAAGAGGAATAAACCATTCAATGGACGAATATTGGAGCGCGCCAACAAATCCAACTATTGGGAGTTAAAAGTTTAGATGTATTACACATTGCCTGCGCTAAAGCCGCTCAGGCAGCTATCTTTCTGACGACCAATGATAAGTTGTTAAAAAGGTTCATTTAGATGAATGGGTGTGTTTTTAGAATTATTTAGGAATTTTCCTGTGTAGTATTCTTTTGTTTTAACCATTCGCTCCAGACAGTTTCGCTCTCAGAGGTTCACAGTAGCGGTTCCAGCTGGATTTATTGCTTTTACTTTAGCAAATGTTTTATCAAAAGAAATTATTTCAAATAATCATTCCATTTTAACAGAACGAATAGGTTTCGCACCGGACGCTAATCCATAAATAACAAAGGGGCGCTTTAATCCGGCATACAGCTGCCATTACGCTATGACAAGTCATTTTTTTATCTGGCCCCTTTGTAGGCATCTCCATGGTTTTTGCTTTTTATTCATTTGAATTAAGGCCTTGCCAAAAGCGAGTTAATTGATTTGAAATTTAGGACAAAATTAAGCTTTATTTGCTAAAACAACAGTATGCTTTGACGGAATTAGAAAAAAAAAGAGATTTATTTTTCAAAGATTTAGCAGCATGCTTGAGGTATAATGCAAAATTTTTCATTTGTAACGATCGCTGATAATAATAAATTCGATAATCAATTAGCGAATTTTGTACAGAATACAAAAGAATTTTTGATTTTCGAGTAAAAATTTCTATAATATAT
>JAGHBR010000461.1 GCA_021160885.1 Caldisericaceae bacterium | reverse complement strand
TACAGAAATAGTGAAATTTATAACTTTTACTTGACTTTGTTAATCGGTTTTTTTAGTTTGCAACTTTTAGATAATCCAGAAAAATTAACCAATAAAAAGGAGAACAGCAATGAGTATTAAAGTAGGAATTAACGGATTTGGCCGCATCGGAAGATTGGTCTTTAAAGCTGCTTTTCAGGATAAGGACATAGAATTTGTGGCAATTAACGACTTAACGGATGCAAAAACATTAGCCCATTTGTTAAAATACGATTCCACCCATGGCAAATTTCCGTCGGATGTGTATGCCGATGGCGATTATCTGATTGTCGGCCACCGCAAAATGAAAGTTATGGCCATTAAAGACCCGGCTCAATTACCGTGGAAAGACATGGGCGTCGAATATGTTATCGAATCGACCGGCGTTTTCAGAACACGTGACCTGGTTGCCAAACATCTGGAAGCCGGAGCAAAAAAAGTTCTGTTAACCGTGCCTGCCAAAGGCGAAATTGACAACACCATCGTTTTAGGTGTAAATGATGATCAATTGCGTCCGGAAGACCTGATTGTTTCTAATGCATCATGCACAACCAACTGCCTTGGTCCTATTGTGCGCGTTTTGCATGATGTTTTCGGGATGAAACGCGGCCTGATGACAACGGTTCACGCGTACACCAATGATCAGCGTATTCTGGACTTTCCGCATAAAGACTTGCGTCGTGCGCGTTCCGCGGCTGATAACATTATCCCTACCACTACAGGTGCCGCAATTGCTATCGGTAAAGTAATTCCCGAACTAAACGGTAAATTAAACGGAATGTCCATGCGTGTTCCCGTACCAGACGGCGCTTTGGTAGACTTGGTTGCAGAACTTAAACGCGATGTGACTGTGGAAGAAGTTAATACTGCAATGAAAGAAGCATCCGAAGGCAAATTAAAAGGCATTCTGGATTACACCGATGAACCCATTGTTTCAAAGGATATTATCGGCAATCCCCATTCTAGCATTTTCGATAGTCTGGAAACAATGGTCATTGACGGTAATTTTGTAAAGGTCATCAGTTGGTACGACAATGAGTGGGGCTATTCAAACCGCTGTGTTGACTTGCTGAAAAAAATGGCAAGCATGTAATTAGAAAAATTTGAGGGGCGCCTTAGGTGCCTCTTTTTTTTGATTAGATAAGGAAGAGGAGAAGGAAAAATGGCTAAATTAACCATAGACCAGCTCGATCTCAAAGGCAAAAAAGTATTGATCCGTTGTGATTTTAACGTACCTTTGGATGAAAATCGTAATATTACTGATGATCGTCGTATTGTGGCTTCATTGCCGACTATTAAAAAGGTTTTACAGGAAGGCGGGGCGGCGATTTTGTGCAGCCATTTAGGTCGTCCTAAAGGGCAGGTTAAGGAAGAATTACGCCTGACTCCAGTGGCAAAACGTTTGAGTGAACTACTCAAGGTGGATGTTAAAATGGCGCCGGATTGTGTTGGCCCCGAAGTTCAAAAGATGAAAGCTGAATTAAAGCCTGGTGAAGTATTGCTTCTGGAAAATTTGCGTTTTCACAAAGAAGAAACGGACAACGACCCTGAATTTGCCCGTCAGTTAGCCGAAGGCTGCGACCTTTACATCAATGATGCCTTTGGCACAGCCCATCGTGCTCATGCTTCTACTGTAGGCGTAACCAAATATTTTAAACAGGCCGCTGCTGGTTATTTAATTGAAAAAGAATTGAAATATTTAGGGCAGGCCATTGAAAATCCTACAAGGCCTTTTGTAGCTGTGCTGGGTGGCGCTAAAATTTCCGGTAAAATTGATGTGATTAAGAACCTATTTATCAAAGTGGATGCGCTGATTATCGGTGGTGGAATGGCCTACACATTTTTTAAAGCCCAGGGCTACGAAATTGGTCAATCGTTGCTGGAAGAAGACCGCATTGAAATGGCTAAAGAAATTTTACAGGAAGCCAAAGAAAAGAATATCGACTTTTTACTGCCGGTGGATGTGGTGGCGGCCGATAAATTTGACAATGATGCCCAGCGAAAAGTGGTAAAGGTCACCGAAATACCGTCTGACTACATGGGCATGGATATCGGGCCGGAAACAATCAAATTGTTTTCCGAAAAGATTCTGACCGCCAAGACCATTGTCTGGAATGGACCGGTAGGCGTGTTTGAAATGTCGAATTTCGAAAATGGTACACGCAAAATTGCCGAAGCCATTGCCGAAGCTACCAAAAATGGAGCTATTAGCGTTGTAGGTGGTGGGGACTCTGCCGCTGCAGTCGCTAAATTTGGCATGGAAGAGCAGTTTACGCACATCTCAACCGGTGGCGGCGCCTCGCTGGAATTTTTGGAAGGCAAAGAATTGCCCGGTATTGCCGCGTTAACTGAAGTTTAACAAAGAAATGCTTTCTCCCGTTGAAGTAATTCAGCGGGAGAATTTTTTTGTGGAATGGGAGAAATGAATTTAAACCTTTCTGTCACTCAAGTAAAAAAAATGCATTGTCAGTACGGAGTCTTTTCTCAAATGTTTAATCAGGCTCCCCCCCACATGGTAAGCGGTCGCCGTGCGGCCAAATCCCATTCTGCCCAATCAACCAATCAACCATTCAACTATTCAACCAACCCAACTATAGGAGATTAAACGATGAAACGCCAGATTGTGATTGCCGGTAATTGGAAAATGCACAAAACAAATAGTGAAGCCATGCAACTGGCCAATCAAATTCGAATAAAAACCATGGACATAACCAAAACCAGAATTATCATCTGTCCGCCTTTTACAGCCTTGGCCCCTGTTTTTGAAATCATTGGTGATTCTAAAATTCATTTAGGCGCTCAAAATATGTTCTGGGAAAAAGAGGGCGCTTACACCGGCGAAATCAGCGCGGGCATGGTTAAAAGTACCGGCGCCGATTACGTGATTATCGGACATTCCGAGAGGAGACAATATTTTGGTGAAACCGATGAAACGGTTAATAAAAAGATAAAAGCTGCTCTGGAAAACGGATTAAAGCCCATTGTTTGTGTGGGTGAAACGCTGGACGAACGCGAAGCGCAAATCACTCTTAAAGTAGTAGGCAAGCAGATTCGTGGCGCATTTGATGGCATCTCTGCGGAACAAATGAGCAAGATCATCATTGCTTACGAACCGGTGTGGGCTATTGGAACTGGTAAAACAGCCACGCCTGAACAGGCACAGGAAGTACATGGCGAAATTAGAAAATTAATTGCTGAATTGTACGATGCTCAGGTTGCAGAAAAGTTGATTATTCAGTATGGTGGCAGCGTTAAACCAGCAAATGCAGAATCGTTGCTCAGTCAACAAGACATCGATGGTGCACTGGTTGGCGGCGCCTGCTTAAAAGCCGATTCTTTTTCGGAAATCATTCACATTGCAGAAAAGTTGCAGTAAAAAATTAAGGCAGCAGGGCTGCAAAACGAATGACATCAAAGCACAGCATGTTTTAAGGAAATTTTGAATGTTGAATTTTGAATGTTGAATGAGTTTCCTTAGTTTAGTTTTCTGATATTGGCCAATTTAACTATTCAACCGTTCAACAATTCAACTAAAAGCTATGATGCTTGGGAGTTTAGTAGGATTTATTCTCAAATCTCTCAATCAAAATTTAAAACTTAAAATTTGACGAAGTGCATTTGAACGCAGAAAAAATATTTACTCTTTAGGGAAAAGAGGTAAAATAAATGAAACCTACCATATTTTTTATCTCTGCAGTTTTATTTCTCTCATTTTCCTTTACAGAAGGACAAATAATTGATACCCCTTATGGTAAAGCTGAAATTATTGGTTTAAATAATTGGTCTTTACAGCAATTGTTAGATACATTAACGATAAAAGCACCCGGAAAATCAATTGATCAGTGTGCAGCAATTTTAAAAAAAATAGGGTTCCCAGATGCATCTGTAGTTAGATATTTTAATAAAGATGGCAATTTCTATTCCGTTGTAACTATAGTAG
>JAGHBR010000155.1 GCA_021160885.1 Caldisericaceae bacterium | reverse complement strand
CGTTAAGTCGGTAAACTTTTCCATGCCGGAAATAAAGTAAGCTTTAAAGCCCGCCACGCCCGCTTCAACCAGTTCGGTTACGTTTTTGCGTAAATTCTGCGGATCGTTAAAATCTGTGCCCGAAATACCGCCCCAAAAGGCGTAGTCGCAAAAGGTGCGATTTTGCAAAGCCTGCAATTTGCGCTGCAGATTGGCCAGCGTGGTAACCGGCGGCAGGGAAGTGCAGGGCATGTCGATGATGGTGGTAACCCCGCCCCAAAGGGCCGCCTGCGAAGCGTGGTCAAAATCTTCGCGAAATTCAAATCCCGGAGTGTTGAAATGCACATGCGGATCAATGGCGCCGGGCATGAGCAACAAAAATTGCCCGTCGATTTGCGGAGGTTGAACAGGTTTTAATTTTT
Organism: Caldisericaceae bacterium; assembly: GCA_021160885.1. Classification (GTDB taxonomy): domain Bacteria; phylum Calditrichota; class Calditrichia; order Calditrichales; family Calditrichaceae; genus Caldithrix. Next base: position 6,316 of record JAGHBR010000155.1, on the reverse strand, counting down.
CCGCCATTTTCTGCCGGAACTTCTGCCGCTGATCTGCCGTGGCAATGTCCGCCCAGGCAACGGTCTCCGGTAAAAGCGGTTCGATTTTGGTGATGGTGTTGCTAAAATGAATGTTGACCAGTTGCAGGTCATTACCTTTAAAGGGAATGAAAACATTCCTGATTATCTTTTTGCTCATTTTTCAAACCACCGCGTTACACTAAATAATTTTTCTAATTTAATCCACACCGTTTCCCCAATTTCACCGAAAAAATTGTAACACGACTCTCCAGAGTCGTTAGCCATGTCAGCGGCTTCCCTTCCCTGCGAGCGGGGAAGGGTGGCCGAGGCCGTAAGGCCGAGGTCGGGATGGGTACTAAGACCACTTTTCCACCACAGAGTACACAAAGAAGCCGCAAAGAGCACAGAGTAATTAATTCAACATTCAAAATTCAAAACTCAAAATTCAATTTTTAGTCCCACCTGTTCGTTGAATTTACGGATCATTTCATCCCATTTTGGTGCAATGGAAAAACGTTCGGCCCAGTAATCCTCGTCGTACCACTGGGCGTTCAGTTCTTCCACGTCCTTGCCCTGTTGTTCAATCCAGGTAAAGTATTTCAGATTGTGAATGGTTTTGCGTCCGTAGTAATCCAGTTCTTTCATATAATCGATGGATTGTTTTTTGACCACGCTGTTCCAGTCGATAGCGGCCTGAGTTTCGGAGTAAGGGCCCCAGTTTTCGTTCATTTCTTTCAGGCGCGTTTGGTAGAGTTCTACCGAATCGGTAAAAATGGTAAAAATGACGTCGTTTTCGTTCATTTCGTAATATTTGGCCATTTTAATAGAAGCCAGCAGGTTGGCGCAGGAAGAGATGCCCAGCAGAGGCAGTTTTTCGAGCACCTCGTCAGAAACGCCCTGTTTGGCCAGCCATTGGTGTCCGGCAGGTTCGTTAAAAAGTCGCAGTACGCGCAGGGAATCTTCATCATCAATGGCCGCCACCAGATCGAGATTTTTAATATTATGAATCCAGGGCACGTGTTTGTCGCCAATGCCTTCGATGCGGTGCCCGCCAAAGCCGTTCATCAACAGAGTGGGGCATTGCAGAGCTTCGGCTCCTAAAACCTTGATCAGGGGGAATTGCCTACGCAGATAATCTCCGGCGGCAATGGTGCCGGCTGAGCCGGTTGCGCTAACAAAACCGCTCAAGCGCGTTTTACCGCTTTTTAAGCGTTTAAAAATATCTTCAATGGCAAAGCCGGTTACATGATAGTGCCAGATGGCATTGCCAAATTGATCGAATTGATTGAGAATCAGGTACTCATCGCTCTCGGCTTCCAATTCATGACATTTGTCGTAAATTTCTTTTACATTACTTTCGCAGCCAGGGGTGGCGTAAACTTCGGCGCCTTTTTCACGCAGCCAATCAAAGCGTTCCTGACTCATTTCTTCCGGCAAAATGGCCACCGAATGTACCGAAAGCAGAGCGGAATTAAAAACGCCACCACGACAGTAATTTCCGGTTGATGGCCAGACCGCTTTGTGGTATTCTGGATCGAAGCGTCCGCTGACCAGATAGGGCGCCAGACATCCATAGGTGGCGCCTACTTTGTGCGCCCCGGTAGGAAAGTGTTTACCCACCAGTCCAATAATGCGCGCCTTTACGCCCGTAATTTCCGACGGAAGTTCAAAAAAATTGTAATCACCGATTTTACCGGTTTCCGGATCATTGCACCAGTGAATGCGGAACAGGTTCAATGGATGTACGGCTTCCATGTCGATTTCAGCCAGTTTTTCCTGAATTTCCTGGGGAATGGTTTCCGGACGCTTCAGTTGTTCAAAAGTCGGTAGAATAATCTTGTTTTCCCGACAACGTTTAATGGTGCGTTTCAGGTAGTCTTCATTTTGAACATCCCAGTTCCAGTCGTACATATCGGTCTCCTAAGTATTTTTTAGTTGAATGGTTGGTTGGTTAAATAGTTAAATGGTTGAATAGTTGAATAGTTGATTGTCGTAGTTTGAATTAATGATTGCCTTCATCTTTAATTCCAATATTGTTAAATCATCATATTACTACGGTTTAGTTTTAACTCACCCCCAGTCAGAGTTAATCCTTGTATTAACAATTTACTACGTCCCCCTCTCTTTACTTAAAGAGAGGGGGAAACGGGGGTGAGTTTTTTAATAAAAATTATTATTTCAAAGCTTTCTACTCATGAATCCAGATTTTGCTCCTGGATCTGTTTGATGCTGAGTTCCAGTGCCCGGACATCTTTGAGTCCATTACCGGTAATCAGTATTAACGATTGTTGTACAGGAGACAACGCGCCCTGCTCAGTCATTTTCAAAAAACCGGCGAAAGAGGCCGCGGCCGCTGGTTCCGCTAACAGACCAAATTTTTGGGCCAGAATGGCCTGGGCTTTAAGGATCTGCTGGTCGGTTACGGCCAGGGCTAAACCCTGCGTTTTTTCCACGGCCTGAACTGCTAAGAATAAATTGCGTGGAGCCCCGGCCGAAATGCTGTCAGCAATGGTCTGAGCCGGTTTGAATTTAAAAACACCTTCATTTAAAAAGCGCACCAGCGCATCGCTACCAGTTGACTGAACGGCGATGAGACGGGGCAATCGATCGATCCAGCCTAATTCAAATAATTCATTAAATCCTTTGTACAAACCAGCAATAATGACTCCGTCACCAACGGGTACAAAAATAAGATCCGGCAGCTGCCCCTGTGTTTGCAAAAAAATGTCAAAGGCCGCCGATTTTTTGCCCTCAATGGTCAGGGGATTAAAAGCCGTATTGCGATTGTACCAGCCATTTTGCTGGCAGATTTCAATGGATTGGTCAAAGGCCAGATCGTAATCACCGGCTACTTTGTGTACTTTGGCGCCGTAGGCAGCAATCTGCAACAATTTGGCCTGAGGGATGGCCTCCGGCACCCAGATGCGTGCCTGTAATCCAGCCCTGGCACAAATCCCGGCTAATGAAGAACCTGCATTCCCTGTTGAAGCTGCTCCAATTTCCCCAATCCCTAACTGCAAAGCTTTCAGGACAACCAGAATGCTGGCTCGATCTTTAAAAGAAAAGGTAGGATTGCGTGTTTCATCCAGCACTTTAAACGACTGCCCCTGAAATTCAAAGTTTAAAAGTTGATTTTCCGGTAAGGTCAGGTTCTGTACCAGTGTTCTGGAAAGCCCTTTTAAATCACCGGATTGTTGATCGTAATCCAGTGGCCAGAGGTCAGGGAAGAGGAAAGGTTGACCTGCAGGTAATTTCAAAAATTCGTCACGTCCGGTCTTTAGAGCAAAGGAGGCATAATCGTAAACAACCTGTAAAACGCCTTTTAAAGGGGCATTCTTTTCCGTTTTACCGCAATTGGGGCAAAGGTAAATAAAATTTCCCTCGATCTCCCCGGCGCTGAATGTTTGCTGGCAATGACTACACTGGTACAAATAATGGTTTCCCATGAGCCTGACTCTCAGATTACATGATCAAAGAAAGTAGAGCTTTTTGTACATGCAAGCGGTTTTCTGCTTCCTGGTACACAACCGAATGCGGGCCGTCGATGACTTCCGGGGTCACTTCTTTGCCGCGATCGGCTGGCAAGGGATGCATGTACAATGAGTGGGGCTTTGTGAGCGCCATGCGTTCGGCATCGGCCACCCAGCCCGGGTATTTTTCAATGAGTTTTAAACCTTTTTCTTCATCCTGAGTGTAAACCAGTGGACCCCATGATTTGGGGATGACGATGTCGGCATCTTCGAAGGCATCTTCCATTTTGTGGCTGATTTCAAATTTAACGCCGGCTTGTTCCGCATTCTTTTTAGCCTGTTCCACAATTTCCGGCATCAGTTCAAATTCCGGCGGGTGGGCCAGTGTGACGTTTAGCCCAAAACGCGGCATTAGTAAAATCAAACTTTGTGGCACGGAAAGCGGGCGGATGTAATTAGGCGCGGAAGTCCAGCTTACGCCAATTTTGAGTCCGCGCGTGTTCTCGCCAAAATGTTCCATGATGGTAAAGTAGTCGGCTAAAATTTGCGCCGGATGGTACACGTCGCATTGCATGTTAATGATGGGCACTCTACTGTGTTCGCGCAATTCGTTTAAATAGCGATTCCCTTCGCCATATTTACAAAAGCGCACGGCAATGCCCTGTAAATATCCGGAAAGCACCTTGGCCGTGTCTTTAGCGCCTTCTCCGTGGGAAATTTGCATGGTATTGGGCGCAAAAAAGATGGAGTGCCCGCCTAATTGCGTCATGGCCGCTTCAAAGGAGGTGCGTGTGCGCGTTGAAGGATCGAAAAAAATCATGCCTAATGATTTACCTTCTAAGGTTTTATTAAATTTGCCCTGCGCAAATTCAATCTTCAATTGTTTGGCCAGTTGAAAAATAGATTTTAATTCCTGAACCGTCCAGTCCTGAGTGGTAATGAAATGCTTGCCTTTCAGTTTAGTTTCCATGCGCCTCTCCTTTTATTTTTCATTTAAAGTTTTCATTAATTCAAAAGGAAATAAGGCGTAAAATTCTGTGGCTTTTTGCAAATCGTCTAAAACCAGTTCTTCGCGATCCGAATGCGCCAGTTCTTCCTTACCCGGGGCAAAACCAAAGGTCGGGATGTTCAGGCGGCCGGCGGTGGCCACGCCATTGGTCGAAAAACTCCAGACTCCGGTTTCTACCTCTCTGTTAAACACCTGTTGTCCGGTCGCTTTTGCAGCTTTGAGCAAAAGATGGTCCTCTGCCAGAACCCAGGTAGGGAAGTAAGCCTCCTGTTCAAATTTAGTGCCTTTCCAGCTTGTACCATGGTACTGAGGAATTCTAACTTCGGCAACAATGCCCAGGGATTTAGCGATTTCTTTAAGCTGGCTAATGACAATCTCTTTGTTTTCACCCAGAGTCAGGCGCCGGTCGATGTGAATGCAGCAAAAATCAGGTACCGAACACAATGATGGTCCCTTGCTGGAAATATCGCTGACGGTAATTGAACCTTTGCCCAGAGGCTGAACAGATGGTAGTTGTTGATCTAACTTTTCAATCTGTTCAATGATTCTGGCCATGCGGTAGATGGCGTTAATGCCCTGTTGATTGTGCGCGCCGTGGGCCGATTTACCAAAGGTGGCGATTTCAATTTCCATGCGGCCCCGTTGTCCGCGGTAGATTTTTAAATCGGTTGGTTCGCCAAGGAGTACAAAATCAGGTTTAATACCTTCTTTTTCAATCAGATGAAGCAAAGGGTAGCCGTCGCAGTCTTCTTCCATCACCGATCCAACCACGTAAAGTGAAAAGGGTAGTTCCTGTTTTCCGTACAGAGTTTTAATGGCTCTGGCAGCCAATAAGTAACCGGCCATGGCCGGCTTTTCATCAACAGCCCCCCGGCCGTAAATTTTACCATCCACAATCTTGCCTTCAAAGGGAGGATAAAGCCAGTTCTCGTTGTCTGTTACTTTTACTGTGTCGATGTGCGCATCGTACAAAATAACAATGGGGCCGTGTCCGATACGCCCCACAATATTGCCCAGCCCGTCAATGAACACTTCGTCAAAATCAAATTCTTTCATTCTGGATTCAATGAATTTAACGATTTCACCTTCCTGGCCGCTGTAACTGCGAATCTGGATTAGTTTCTGGATGGTGCTTTCCAGAAGCTGGCGTTGATTTTTAACGTTTTGTAAAAGATTTTCAAACATCGTTCCTCCGTACAATTTTATTGTCCACCAAAGCCAATAGAGAACATGAGTCAGTAATTTACAAAAAAAATCAACCAATCGGTAATGTTAGGTAAAAGAAAAATGGAAAATGTCATTCCCGCCCGGGCATGTCATTCCCGCGCAAGCGGGAATCCCTCACAGGCTTGGGAATTCCCCGATTTTTTCAAAGCTTGCTGAATTTAAATTTACAACAATGATTAAGTGCCTTTCGCTTAAAATGGTAGTGGCATAATGAATTTTTACATGAATACTATCTCAAAAATGTGGCTTAAATTTTTTTAACTTTTGAGTGCTATTACATCTGGCAGGCCTCCGGCTCGTCTGAAACAGGTTTTTGCATATCAAAGAGTTACGTTCGTAACTTCAAAAGTTATGCGAGTAACTCTTTAAGTTACGAAACTAACTTAAGAAGTTAGCAAGCTAATTTAAGGAGCCAAAAAATGACACTTTGATTGTTCAATTTTTGTATTCACTTCTCGATGGCTTTTTATAAAAGAATTGATAATTACGCTGGGCGAAGCGCGCATAACCGATTTGCCAGTCGGGATGATTAACCTTAAGTTTTGGCAGGAATGTTTTGGTTTGTTTTTGAGAAAATTTGGTATTCATATTTAGCTTCCAGATAATATTG
>JAGHBR010000074.1 GCA_021160885.1 Caldisericaceae bacterium | reverse complement strand
GGATTCAGGGAGTAAGTTTTTTTAGTAAAACTTTCATTATGTTTTATTTAGTAATCAAAAAGATATAAATAACTAAAGTTCACTGATAAACATCCTATTCTAATTCATCAAATAATTCATTGAGTTCGTCTTCATCCAATCCTGCTTCTTTAAAATCAGAAATGGTATAGCCCCCTGCATCAGGTGATAAACAATGGTTAATAACAGACCGTAGCTCTTCCATGTATATTTCGGCAAAGTTGCGTATAGTGTCTTCTTTGAACTGATTTTCACTGTAAGAAAAGTGCATTGTTAACACACCATGGTTTACACTTCCACCAATTTCCAGAGTATGACTTCTCGGGTTTTTTTCAGCTCTTTCCATTCCCAAAGGCGGAACAGGTGTGCCAAGAATTTCGTCCTGATTCTGGTCGAATTGGCCTAAGTAATTAAAGGCAATTGTTGGTAAAGAAGATGCCAGCCCCTTTTCTCCTCTTAGATAGCGTAAAATTCCGAAGCCAATACCATTTCTGGGAATGTTACGATAAGTTTCTTTTACCAATTTAATTAGCTCGTCAATAGACAAAGTGCTGTTAAAATTGAAGGCAAACGGATAACTGCTGGTAAACCAGCCGACAGTTCTGGAGATATCTACGTCTTCAAATAAATCTTCTCTTCCATGTCCTTCTAAGTCAATGGACAGTTGTGGATGTCCTGTAAAACGATGCAAGGCACGTGCCAAAGCAGTGATCATTAATTCATTTACCTGTGTTTGATAAGCCCTGGGAGCTTCTTTAAGTAACGCATTGCTTTCACTTTCAGTTAAAGATAAAGTGATCGATTTAGCTGTTGCTTCTGTATTTTGTCCCTCAGGAAAATCTAACGGTAATTGGTTACTAACATTTTGTAAAATATTTTGCCAGTAGGGCAATTCTTCATCCAGTATTTTTGATTTGGCATAGACTTGCAGCTTATTTGCCCAGTATTTAAAAGAAGTAGATTTGGGAGGTAATTTGGGAATGTTCCCCAGGGTGATTTGCTGGTAAACATTGAGAATATCTTCTATTAATATTCTCCAGGAAATCCCATCAATAATGAGGTGATGAAATACAAATTGTAAGATATCATTTTTCCCTTCAGGCATTTTAATAAAGCCAACTCTCCACAAAGGTGGAGCATTGAGTTCAAAGGGAGCCTGCAATTGTTCTGCAACCTTAAACAATTCTTCGTCAAGATGTTCTCCTGTAAGAGGCGAGAGGTCAAATTCAAAGAAAGGCAATGAACACTCAGAATGGATCGTTGCTTTTTGTGGACTAAATGATGCCCTTAGCATATCATGTTGTTTGATAATTTTTTGCAATGCAAGCTTTAGAGCAACCAAGTCCAGCGGTTGTTTTAATTCGAGTGCTAATGCCTGGTTCCAGTGCCCGGGAACAGGTAAATTCAAATCGAAGAATGCTTGCTGAATTGGAGTGAGAGGTAAATCGCCAGTCACAAGACCTTGTTCTGCATGAATAGCTATTCCTTCCTGTGCAACAGAAGCTAAACCTTCGATAGTTGGATATTCAAACAACTGTTTAGGAGTAATTTTTACTCCCCTCTGATTGGCTCGGGCAACAACCTGGATACTTAAAATAGAATCGCCTCCTAATTCGAAGAAATTATCCTTGATACCGATATCTGGAATATTCAGCAATTCACACCAAATTTCTTGTAAAATTTTTTCTCGTTCATTGCGGGGTTCAATCAAATCATGGCTTAGAACTGCCCGATCCACTGTGGGCTCGGGTAAAGATTTAAAGTCAATCTTTCCATTAGGTAGAGTGGGATAAGAATCCATGAACATGAAAATATTGGGAACCATGTAATCTGGCAAAGTTTTTTGCAAATGCGTTCGCAGTTCGGATACTGTTAATTCCTTTTGATTAGGAATTATATAGGCGACCAATTTTTCATCTTTCACAATAACGATAGCATCTTTTATTTTTACATGCGTTTTTAGGTTGTGTTCAATTTCTCCTAATTCAATCCGAAAGCCATGTAATTTAACTTGTGTGTCTAACCGGCCTAAAAATTCGATGCTACCATCGGATAAATACCTGCCTTTATCTCCGGTAGCATACATTCTTGATTTGGTCAGGAAAGGATCTGGTAGGAAACGTTCGGCTGTTAAGCCTGGCCGGTTCAGGTACCCCCGGGTCACTCCTTTGCCACTGATAAAAATCTGCCCGGAAACCCCAATGGGACAAACATTAAAAGCTTCATCCAGAATATAAAACCTGGTATTCAGAATTGGTTTGCCAATATTGGGCGACTGGTGACTAATATTAATGTGGCAAATACTGGAGTCCACAGTGCATTCAGTCGGCCCATAAACATTGAAAAATTGTATTCTTTTGCTATTTTTTAATTTATCCCAAAGTTGTTTGTCAATTGCTTCTCCGCCGGGTAAAAAGGCTAAAGGATGCCAGTCGTTCAAGTTTAACAAACCTTCATCTACCAGTAGTTTTAATTGTGAAGGTACACAATCAATCAGGTCAATTTTCTTGTCTATGATATAATTCAGGAATTCTTTTGCATCCTTTCTTATGCTTGCCGGAATAATTTCCAGAGTATGTCCAAAGGCCAGCATTACAATTTGCTGTACAGAAGCATCAAATGAGATAGGAGCATTTAGACTAATTTTTATGGGGTTCATGGTTACTAAGTCATAAACACTCTGCTTCAAATTATAGGCCAAATTTATAGCAGATCGATGTTCTACCATGACACCTTTGGGCTTTCCGGTTGAACCGGATGTGTAAATAATATAAGCAAGTTGCTCTGGATTAACCGGAAGATCAGGATTTGACATTTTTTTCGAAGATATGCCCGGATCATTAAAATCAATGGTTATAACAGGGATAGATATGAGCTGGTCATTGGCTCTGGTAATCACAAATTGACAACCGGAATCCTGTAGCATATATTGAATACGTTCACGTGGATAGTTGACGTCTAAAGGTAAATAAGCAGCACCTGCTTTCCAGATAGCGTAAATGCTTATCAACATTTCGACGGAACGGTCCATTAAAATGCCTACTATTTCTTCTGGCTTAATTCCCTGATCAATAAGATAATGAGCAAGTTGGTTTACTTTTTGATTGAATTCTCTGAATGATAATTGCTGATCCAGATATGATACGGCTATCTGGTGCGGGTTTTTTGCTACCTGTTGTTCCAATAATTGAAAAACTAAATGGCTTTTTGGAAATGGTTTTGCAATTTTAGGGTTAAACTTTTCAACAATCTGTTCAATTTCTTTTTTCTGCAACAGAGAGTATTGGTTTAAAGTTAAAGAAGGATTTTCCAATACAGCATTCAGTAAATTTAAAAAGTGGCGTAACATTTGGTCGATAGTCGATTGATCCCACAAGTCCGTATTGTACTCCCACTCACCTTTAAGAACTCCTCTTACCTCGGCCAGCGATAAAGTCATATCGAATTTCGAGACATTGTTATCGAGTTCGAGAGGTTCGGCTTGAAAATATTTAAATTCAATGGAGGCTAAGGCAGGAGGCTGGTAGGCAAACATAACCTGGAATAATGGGTTGTAACTCAGACTTCTTTCGATTTTAAGGTGATCAATAATTTTTTCGAAGGGAACTTCCTGATGAGCAAAGACATCAGAAACGCGCTCTTTCACTGTTTTAATTAAATCCGCATACGACATTTTATTATTAAAATCCGTGCGGATGACAAGAGTATTAACAAAAAAGCCAATTAAATTTTCTATCTCTTTCCTGTTTCGATTAGCCACCGGGGTTCCGATTAAAATAGTCGATTGCTGACTATAACGGTAAAGCAGGGTTTGAAAAACGCCCAATAAAATGACAAAAGGCGTTGTATGAAATTGCTTAGCCAAGGCATTAATTTTTTGTGTCACATTTTTAGAGAGCTCAAAATAGAGTTTCCTGCCATTATAAGTTTGCACTCGTGGACGAGGCCTGTCGTATGGTAACTCCAGTAAGGGAGGGACATTCTTAAACTGTTCCTGCCAAAATTGTAGTTCTTTTTTTAGATAGTCTCCTTTTAGCGTTTCTCTTTGCCATACTGAATAATCAGCATACTGCACAGGCAAATCGGGCAAATCCGGTGATCTGTTTTCGACGATGGCATTGTATAATTCATTTAAATCGCGAATAAAAATGCCAGTCGAAATACCATCAGAAATAATGTGGTGCATGTTCACGTAAAAAATGAATTCATTGTCTAACAGAGTAAATATCATTCCCCTCAACAAAGGGCCATTGATCAGATCAAAAGGCTTATTAGCATCTTCTTTAATGATTTGCTTAATATCTCTATTTTTTAATTGTTCCTGGCTGAAATATTGCAAAGGTGATTTGATATAGTCTTTGATTATTTGAACGGGCGTCTCATTTTTAAAATTGAAAACAGTTCTTAAAGACTCATGACGAATGATGAGCTGCTCCCAGGCTTTTTTAACTGCATTGATATCAAACATACCCTTAATTCGAATAGCGATTGGGATATTGTAACCAGCTTGCCCAGGGGTTAATTGTTCCAAAAACCAGAGACGTTGTTGAGAGAAAGAAAGAGGAATATTGGCTTTGTTTTTAAGTGGGGTGATTCTGAAACTTGATTTTGATCGCATTTTAGCCAGATTTTTTTCTACTTGGTAATTAAATCGAGCCGCTAAATTCCAGGCAATGTCGCTTAAAAAGTCAACTTTGTGGTGCTTTTTCCACTTGTAAGCCACTTCCTGATCAATGTCACGGTGCAGGTAAAATTTAAAATCACCGACCATTTGCGTGTTTTTCCGGGCACCGTCAGTCATCTTGTTTCCATGGTATGGTTTTAGCATCTCTTCATCGAACTCAATTTGCAGGAATGAACAGATGCGTTGCAGCTCTTCTCTTGGATTTAACAATAAATCTTCAAATCGTAATTGAAATTTACGTTGTTCAGGAATTTTTTCTAAAAATGTTAAGATATTTTGATTCGAAACAATCCAGATCAACTCTGCCAATTCCTGACGGGAAAAGGGATGATCATAGCGGAAGAAATTTTGATCCAGCTTGGCTTCTATAAAAGAATAAATCATCGCATAAGGATGCCTGATCAGGTGGATATAAAATGGATTTTCAAAATATTCTTCAGCACGTTGCAATACATTTAGATCAAAAGGATAAGTTGGGGTTTTGTCTACCAATAGACGCCCGCCGGCCCATTCCTGTAACAGGCGATAAAACTCCTTAATTGCCATATTTTGTTTTTCAAACTCATCCATCAATTTTTTTGCGGTGTAGTAATCGCATTTTTTCAATTCCATAATCGCACGAATTGTGGCTTCGAGCCAGATTTCCAAACCAGGTTGACGGAACGTTTCTTTCCGTTCACCGAGCGTGTTAAAAGATAATAGATCTAACTCGGGAGGAGAGAAGAGTTGTGGATTACCAGCCAGCATGATCCGAAATAAGGTTGAACCCGAGCGGGGAGGCGATAAAATAAATAGTGCCGGTGGATTTTTGGATTTTGTTTTTTGATCAAACGGGGGCAGAGGACGAATTATCTTGCGAAATGTTTCAATCTGTTTTCCCTCCACTTTTTTTATGCTCTTATCAAGGGAGATATCGATTGGTTTATCATGATTATTTCTTAGCTTAAATTTTTTAGCTACAAGATCATCAAAATATTCTAAAAGGTAGGCTGAAAGTTGTTCGATGGTTGGGGCTTTAAAAACAGCTGCTACCGGGAATTCATGATCAAATTCCTGTTGTAGGCGATTAATGAATACGGCAGCTTTTAATGAATTCCCACCAAGATCAAAGAAGTTATCTTTAATACCGATTCGTTCGAGGCCTAAGACTTCCTGCCAAATTTTTGCTAAATATTCTTCCAGTGCATTAGCTGGGGGAATATATTCATTAGCGGTGGCAATTTCATCTAACTGTGGCCGGGGTAAAGCTCTGCGATCTACTTTACCACTAATATTCAACGGAAAGCTCTCCATGAAGACAAAAAAGTCCGGCACCATGTATGAGGGTAGTTCCTTCTGTAAATATTCTTTCATATCTTCAATTAATTTTTTTCCCTTTTTTTCTGCAATCAAATAAGCGACCAGCAACTTATCACCTGGTGTTTCTTCAAAGGTTGTAACAATAGCATCTTTAATTCTGGAATCCTTTTTGATGGCGTGTTCAATTTCGCCTAATTCAACACGAAATCCTCGAATCTTGACCTGCTGATCGATCCTTCGGATAAATTCGATGATTCCATCGGCTCTTTGACGCACCAAATCACCTGTGCTGTACATCCGGTCACCGGGTTTGTCAGAAAAAGGATTGGGTAAAAAGCGTTCTGCCGTCAAATCAGGGCGATTCAAGTAACCAATTGCCAGTCCGTCTCCGGCGGCATAAAGTTCCCCTGGAACTCCCGGAGGAACAAGATTTAAGAAGGGGTCCAAGATGTAAACTTCGCTGTTGTGAATAGGAATGCCAATGGGCACGGTAGAAGTCATCTTCGACAGATCTGCCATTTTTAGTGCTGTTGTATAGGTCGTGTTCTCTGTAGGACCGTAAACAGGAATAAAATAATGACCTTTGGGCATTTTCTGGAATAATTTTTTTAGGTGGACAGGAGATAAAACATCGCCACCGGCCAAAAGTTGCTTGATTGTTACTAATGAGTCTAACTGTTCATCAATCAATAAATGAAAAAGACCGGTTGTAATGAATTGTAAGGAGATTTCTTCTTCAATGATAAACCGGGCGATTTCAGAAAGGGAAGGTTTTAGATGTGGAAAAATGGACAGTATGGCACCATGGAGTAAGGCTCCCCATATCTCAAATGTAGAGGCATCAAACGCAATCGAGGATAAAAATCCAATATGTTCCTCTGGACCAAAATCAGCATAGTTTTGGTTGAACACCAGGCGAATTACCGCTTTGTGGGGCACTACCACACCCTTGGGAATTCCTGTGGAACCTGAAGTGAACATGGTGTAAATAATGTCTTCGGGTGAGATGGTAAGGCCCGGGTTGTGCTCATCCTGATTTTCAATTTCCGGCCATTTTTCGTCTAATGGTAGTATTTTAACCCTCTCGACTGGCAAATTCTTTTTCATCTCGCCGTCAGTTATGACCAGTTCCGTTTGCGTGTCCTGTAGGATGAATGCAATACGTTGTGTGGGGTATTTGGGATCCAGCGCCAGATATCCCTTCCCCGATTTAATAATACCCAAAATGGCCACAATGAGCAAGTGAGATTTGTTCATCAGTAAGCCAATCAGTGGTTTACTGGATGGGAAATGGTTTAGAATGTAATGGGCCAGTTGATTTGCCATATTGTTAATCTGTTGGTAAGTAAGATCGCGTCCTTTGTACCGGACAGCAACTGCGTCCGGCGTTTTTTTGACTTGATCTTCAAATAATCGAACAACCGTTTTATCGCTGGGGTAAGGTTGGCGAAAGGATCTTATTTCAGAAATTAACTTCTTCTCCTGAGTTGGAGAAATCAGCTTTAAATCTTTAATCAATTGTTCCGGAGTATTTGCGACCTGGGTCATGAACTCCATATAATAATTGGCCCAGAGACTAACTGTATCATTTGCAAAAATTTGCGTGTTGTATTCGATAGCAACTTTTAAATGATTCTGGTAGTCGGTTAATAAGAATAACAAGTCAAATTTGGAAATGTCGATTTGGAAATCATATGGTGAAATTTCTATTTCATCCAATTTTAAATTAATAAACGGCAATCTCTGTAAATCAAACATAACTTGAAACAACGGAGAACGACTTAAATCATGTTCTTTGCTAACTTTGTCTACAATCAGATCGAAGGGAATATCCTGATTTTCGGCAATGGTTAAAACGTCCTGGTGGGTTCGTTTTGCAAACTCGCTAAAAGGGGTTAATGGGTTAATGTTTGAACGAACAACCCCTGTATTTACAAAAAAGCCCACCAGTTTTTCAAAGGCCTTGCGATGCCGATTGGCCAAGGGGACACCCACCCCGAAGTCAGGTTGTCCGGTTATCTTGAGAAGAAAAAGCTGGGTAATGGCAAGAAAAAGGGAATAAGGTGTAATTTGAAGGCTTTTGGCCAGATTAAGCAGCTTCTGATAAAGGATGCTGTCTACTTTTTTTATCAGTTGTTTACCTTCATGATTTTGGACAGCAGGGCGAGGATAATCGGTAACAAATTCCAGTACCTGAGGCATACCCTGCAGATAATCTTCCCAGAACTTTAACTGTTGAGTCACTCTTGGTGAAAAGATAAATTGGTTATGCCATTCCGCAAAATCGGCATACTGGAGTTTTGGCTCCGGTAACAAAGGTTTCTTTCCTGATTGAATTTGTCGATAAAGCCGGAGTAATTCATCAATCATTACATTTACCGACCAACCGTCCGCAATGATATGATGTAAATTGATTAATAGAATGCTTTCATTTTCATTGATTTTAAAGAGCTTGAAAAAGATCAGAGGGGCTTTGGTCAAATCGAATGGTTGAGAAACCTCGTCTTTAATCAGTTGATCAATTGTTTCACGATCCAAAAACTTTTCACTGCATTGGAAAGGAACTTCTCTTAGCTTTGCGATCTTTTGACTAGGATTGCCGTCTTTACCAGTAATGTAAAAAGAACGCAGTATTTCATGTCGATCCAATAAGTAAGCAATGGCTTGCTTTAAACTGCTTTGATTTAGCTTGCCCCGAATTAATAAGGCCATAGGCATATTGTAGAATGGACTTTCGGGTGCTAATTGCTGTAAAAACCATAAGCGTTCCTGAGCAAAGGATAGTGGGTAGTTCGACGGGTTTTTTCTTGGCTGAATTTTAAATTCCGATGCTGGTTCTCTATTTGCCTGTTGTAATTTTTTCAACAATAATTCTCGTTGTTTTGGTGATAAATGGGCTAATCTTTTGCTCAGCTCGTTCATTTTACATGTCCTTGATGTTTTGGTTGAAACCTGCAATCATGAGTATTGTTTCCAAATTAATTTTATAGTCAATTATTCAATAATTTGTCAATTTCATCGTCAGAAAGATTTTCAATTTCATTTAAAACATTGTTCAATTCGTCCGATTCAAGGTTTTCCAGCTGTGCCTGTGCAATAGCCTGTGCGATATTTTCAATAGTAGGATTTTCAAAGAAAGCACGCAATGGCAGTTCAACACCAAATTCTTCCTGAATTCGTGAAACCACCTGAGTAGCCATCATGGAATGCCCACCTAGTTCAAAGAAATTGTCGAATACACCAACCTGTTCAATATTCAGCACTTCCCGAACAATTTTAGCCAGTTTTTCTTCGCTTTCTGTGCGAGGCGCCACGTAAGGGG
>JAGHBR010000080.1 GCA_021160885.1 Caldisericaceae bacterium | reverse complement strand
GCTGGTGCCACCAGCAGCCGTGGTATTAATGGCACCACACAAGTTACCAAAACGCTGGCATTCTTCCAGTGGAGCCCCCTGAATGAATTTAAAAATGAAACCGGCATTGAAACTATCTCCAGCGCCGATCGCATCCACCACTTGCTCGTTTTTGTAAGCAGGTAGAGTTTTTTCCAATTTGGCTTTAGTATCGAAAAGAAATGAACCTTCATTTCCCATTTTAACCACAACTGTGTTTGCATTGTCCCTCAATTTTTTAATGGCTTCTTTTAGGTTGATTTGTCCAGTCAGGTAAATCAATTCCTGACGGTTTGGTAAAAAGACATCAACGAAAGGTAGTATTTTCTGCACAGGCAATTGCCATTTTTCTTTGGGATCCCACTGCATGTCGAATGAAGTGGTTAGACCGTTTTCTTTGGCCATTTTAAATAATTGATCAACATCTTCCCTGATGCCCGGTTGCAGGTAATAGGAAGAAAAATGCAGATGTCGGGCAGTCTTCAGAATTTCTGGTGTAATGTCCTTTATGGTCAGGTGATTCATGGCACCAGGATGAGTCAGCATGGCGCGATCTTCATCGTAGTTGAGAACAATGGTGGCACCAGTGTTCAATGTTTTATCCTGAATGATAAATTCCGTACTGACGCCTTTATTTTCTAAACTTTGCAATACTAACTCACCAAATTGGTCGTGGCCGATTTTTCCCACAAAGGCTACTTTTGCGCCCAATGCACTTAAATTACTGGCAAATATTGCTGAAGAGCTACCCAGAGTTAAGGTCATTTCCTCTGCTAATTTTTCTTTGCCTATTTCCGGAAAACCATCGATTTTGTTTAGAATCAAGTCCACATTAAGTTCGCCTACAACCAGCGCATCATATTTTTTTTGAGCCATCTATTTCCTTTCTCATCTGTTGCCACTGATTTACATTAATTTGCATTGATTTATTGAAAAAACTTTCTCATTTGTTGAAAGCTTTGAAAAAATCATAAAACATGAATAATCTTTAATAACTTTTGCACTTTGGTTTAGTTTTTAACTCACCCCCTTACCAAGGCTATCTTACGTATTTTCAACTCATTAAGTCCCCCTCTCTTTAATAAAGAGAGGGGGAAATAGAGGGTGAGTTTTTTAATAAAAATTATTATTTCAAAGCTTTCTTGTTGTGTTTTACATATATCCTATTACTTCCATTAACCATTCAACTAATTAACCATTCCTCATTCCTCCTCAATGGCCAATAAAAAGGCTGACGCGATGGCCAGTACCATGCCTGTAATGATAATCGGATGCGGAATTACCTGGTAAATCAGCAAGGAAATAATGATGGTAATGACCGGAGCCAGAGCATTCGTCATAGGACTAACAATAATGGCCTTGCCATACCTAAAAGCAAAAACCAGCATCAAAGCGCCAATGGCATTTAGGATTTGAATCATGGCCGTTAAGTAAGGGCCTTTAAATCCCCAATTAATGGGCTGTGAAAAATCAGTCATTAAAAGCGCTACAGGAATCAGTAAAAGACCGGTTAGCATCATGTAAAAAAAGATGCTTTCAGCTTTCATGGTCTTATTGGCGAATTTCATCACATAAGCCTGAAAGCCCCAGGCCAGAAAAACGATCAATGAAAGAATAATCCACAAGTAGCCTTCCGTGCCATTGTTTTGTGCTGATTGATAAGTGAGCAGGGGAATAGCAATCAGCGCAAGAATAATGCCAAGCCAGCCGCGTAAACTAGTCCGTTCTTTTAGAAAAATGTAAGACAATAAAATAGTAACTACGGGTGAAAGGGAAATAAAAGGGAAAACCAGATAAGCCGGACCGGTGCGTAAAGCCTGAAATAAAATTAACTGTCCTCCGGCCCCGGTAAATCCAATTACTAATCCCAAAATGATTGATTTGCGATCGTGTTCTAATTTCCACCCGACAAGTTTCAGGGCAATTGCTGACGGAATAATCATAGTTAAGGCCCACACTGAATAACCGAGTGTAGCCGGAAAGCCGGCTTTTTCAGGGATTTCAATTAAGGCGCCCCATACACCCCAGAATGTGGTGGTAATAATGGCGTACAATAGCCATGGTCGTTTCTTCATAATCGCTCCACTATTGGTTGATTGTGATTTGTTTTATTCCATGACAACGAATTTTCCATCCTTGTGGCAACTGAATAATCTTTTAGGCGATTTTGAATTTTGTGCAAAATAATCGCCTGTGGTTCATTTTTTAGTTGTTTTAAGCGAACATCCCGATATTCTTCCGGTAAAAATTGACTCAATAAAGTTAAAGGAATGCCTGTTTGTTTCAAATTTTTTAACAAGCGCTGGAGTGCTTCCTGAATGTTTTGCTGTGGCCAGTAGTAGCGAATGCGATCGCTAAAACTAAAACGTCGGGCAAATGACTGTTCGGCATGGTTGCCTGTGTAATGGGCCCGCCAGTGTTGAGGTTGCTGAATCATAACCTGTTCAATAGTTTCTAAAATTTGAGATGCTACCAAGCCTTTGTGTAGGGCTAAAATTTCTCTTTCAATAAAAGCAAGTGCAAAAACTGCCTCGCGCATGGCAAAGGTTAAAGCCGGCCCGACCTTTAAGATTGCAAAATGATCTTCCACTAAATGACGCAAAGCAGGGTTTGTCTGGTAATCTGTTGAATGCGCTTCGTAAACAAATTGAGGTTGTTGTTCAATGAATTGCTTTAATTGGAGCGTCCGGGTAGGTTGGTAATCAAAAACAGTTTGATGGTCGAATTCAACACCAGGTTGAACAACGATAGCCTTTACTCGTTGCCAGGCTTCTTGAAGGCCAAATTTTTCAAACGCCTGTTGTATGGCTGAAATTGTTTCTTCAACTTCGGAAACTGGCGTTACATGAACACCTTCCAACACCGCACGTGCACCACCTGGTACAGGAACATCGCTGCCGATAATGTACAGGGGCGAATATTGTAAAGCGGGATTTTTACGGAAGGTTTCTTCCGCTACTGCACAAAGTCTGGCAGTTCGTTCTGCAATGACTGAAATAGGCAAACGTCCATCATCTGTTTGATCGTTGGCCAGAGGTATGGTAGCATCTAAATGAATTTTACTAAACCCGGCATTCACATAAGCGGCAATTTGTTCGCTGGCATTTACTAAAGCTTCGTCTGAAGGTCGATTAGCCCATCGATTAGGACCAAGATGATCGCCGCCTATAAGCAATCCAATGGGATCGTAATTGGTTTCTTGAGCAAGCTTTAAAACCATTTGTCTGAAATTGTAAGGCGTCATTCCTGTGTACCCGCCAAACTGATCAACCTGATTGGATGTGGCTTCAACCAAAAGCAGGGAATTATTGTGTTTGGCATAATCCAGCGCCGCTTTTAAAACAAAAGAATTGGCTGAGCAAACGGAATAAATGCCAACTGTTTGCCCTTTTTTATGTTTTTCAATCAACTTTTTTAAAGGATGATTACTCATGCTTCTTCCAGTTCTTTACTGTAAGGGTAAAGCTTAACGCCCTGAACCACCCGTGTAATGGTGCCGCTAACCGATGGGTGGTCTGGTTCCAGATTAAAAAATAATGATTTATAAAAAGCTAACATTTGGGCCGGTAAAACGCTTACCGGAGTCAAAAATTCTTCACTCAACTTTGTGGCGCCTTCCGAAAAGAAAACTTGCAATTCGGGATTGACGGCTTCAATAAGCGATTCAGAGATGCCAATACCAAAAATGCCTTTCTGCCCATTGTAAATCGATTTAACCAGATCAATTTCGTAGAGTTGTGGATAATGTCGATTGGAAAAGATGTAAACCATTAGTGTTTCGGGATCAATAACAGCTTTGGGGCCGTGCCTGAAACCTAAAAAGGTATCGAATTTACAAATGATTTTTCCATCGGTCAGTTCCTGTAATTTAAGATGAGATTCGCGTGCAATTCCCTGAAAAATACCGGAACCTAAGAAGACTGCTCGTTTAAATGGTAATTGGGCGGCTTGCTTTAAGGGTAAAGCATAGTGTGTTAAGACCTTTCTGCCATATTCAGCCAGCGTTTCGATGGTAGTTTCAAGCAGGTGTAGTTCGTTTAATCTTGCAACTAAAATGGCGCTTAAGAGCATGGAAGTAAAGCTACCTGTCATGGCCAGACTTTGATCATTGGCTTCAGGTGGTAGTAAAAATACAAAGCTGTTTCGTGGATCGGCTTTTTTAGCTAAATGTCCTTCTGAATTACATGTGATGATCAAATGATGAATGTCATTGCAAAATTGATTGGCTAGTTCTACAGCTTTAATGCTTTCCGGGCTATTACCAGAACGGGCGAAAGAAATTAGTAAAGTAGGTATGTTCCTTAAAAAGTAATATTCAGGATGAGTGACAATTTCTGTAGTGGCCACAGGTTTGCTACTAATGTGTAGATTTTTTTGAAAAATTCCATGTAATACATCTCCAATGAAAGCCGAAGTACCGGCGCCGGTAAAAATAATTTGCAAGTTATCCTTATTGAATAATGGATCAAGGAAGCGCTGAAGTTCATTCTTAACAATGGTCATGAATTGAAATGTTTTTAACCAGAGTTCAGGCTGACCGGCAATTTCCTTTGCAGTGTGCTGTGCGCCAAATTCTTTTAACTCAGAGAGGGAAAGTTCGGGAAACAATTTTTATCCTTTCGAAACCTTTCTTTAAATTGTTAAAACCTTTCGAAAGGAAAATAATAAACTTGTAAAACGTTGTCAATATTTTTTCAAAATATGGTTAAATATCAGTTAATTAATAAATTAATAGC
>JAGHBR010000170.1 GCA_021160885.1 Caldisericaceae bacterium | reverse complement strand
TCTTACTGTCGGAGCTGGTAATTTTTTTAGCGTGTTTCATTTCTCTCCCGTTCTGCAGCAAGAGAAAAGTAGCGATTTCCAAAAAGATTTTTTTGCATTTAATCCTTAACCCAAAGTCCCTTTAGTACTTTTGGTTTTAAAAAAGATAAATTTTAAAATGGCATTTTTATCATATTTTTTGCAAATTTCTGTTCTAGGAATTTAAAATTGATTAAATTAGCGGGTAGTAAAAAAACGAAATGATTCAATGATCAGGAAAAATTTAATTTACCTTGTTCTGGTCTGTTTTCTCTTTCTGCAATTATCTGAACCGGTATTGGCAGTTCAGGATGCAAATTCAATCAACCAGCAAATTAAAAAAGCCAGAAGCGAGTATTACGAAGGAAATTTTGAACAGGCTCAGCAAACCATCCTGTCGCTCTTAAAAAATCCGGCTTTAAATAAAGATCAACAATTTGAGGCGCTTATTGTTCTGGCCGAAATCCGTCATGCTCTAAATGACGAACCTGGAGCGCGTAAAATCATCCGACGCATTTTAGAAATAAGACCAGATTACAATCCAAGCATCAAGGAAGAACCGCCATCTTTTGTTGCCCTGGTTCATGATGAACACCAAAAAATGCCCAAAAAACACGCTACATTTTACCAACAAAAAAAGTGGTGGTTTATCTCCGGAGCAGCTGTGGTAGGTGTGGTTAGTGTTATTTTGTTTAGCGGAAACAAAAATAAAGCTAAAACAAAACCATTACCCAATCCTCCCAACTGGCCGGAATAAAACAATGAGGTGCTGTAAAAAATGCGAATGATTAAATGGCCATTTATCCTGATTTTAATCCTTTCCCTAAGTGGAATGAGCATTGCCCAGACTAAAATATCCGGACTGGTTGACGGTGAAGTATGGACAACAGATCAAAGCCCGATTCATATTAGCGGTGACCTTACAGTTTTGCAATTAACCATTCAACCTGGCGTACAGGTGCTGTTTGATGGTAATTACCGCATGACGGTTTCCGGACTGTTAAAAGCCGCCGGTACTGAACAGGATTCCATAATTTTCTGTGCAGCAGAGAGCAATACCAGCGGCTGGGCCGGCATCTACTTTAACGATGCTGATGCTAATTCGCAACTAAAATATTGTAGAATAAGCCAGGTAACGGCCAACCCTGCGCTGGAAATCAACAGTACCGATTTTAACTTGCAACACGTAATGATTTCCGGCAATCAGGCAGCCGGAATTAAACTGACTGCCAGCACCGTCCAGTTAGAACGCTGTACCATTCGCAACAATGGTTTGCAGGGCGCCCTGGTAGAATCCGGTAGCCAGCTTAATTTAACCGCCTGTAAAATTTCCGGCAATCAGGACACTGGCCTGGAAACCAGTGACGGGCAAATCACTCTGCAAAACTCTATTGTATCTTTTAATCAAAAAGAGGGCATTCTGCTCTCCAATACCGGCGACGAATTGAATTGCACCAACAGTGTGATTGCCTACAACAGTCAGGAAGGGATTATTAATATTGGCGGCACACACAACATTGTCAATTCCATCATTTATTTTAACAGCGCCGCTCAACAGATTGTAAAAATTTCCGGCAGCGGGCAGGTTAATTACTCCGATGTGGCGCAGACTGGGCTTGGCGGCACCGGCAATATTATGGATGATCCGTTATTTGCCGACGCCAATACCTTTGAACTACAGACAAATTCGCCAGCCATTGATGCCGGTAACCCTGCAACCTCTTACAATGATCGCTATTTCCCTCCATCCAGAGGAACAGAGCGCAACGACATGGGCGCTTTTGGCGGCCCTTACGCCCGCAAGTGGTTTCCGCCGGTCTTTGTTCAGCCAGACACTTTAAATTTTGGCAATGTTAGTCTGGGCGATTCTCTGATTCTTAATCTGAAATTAAAAAATTACAGCGATAATGTCTTAACCATTTCACGAATTTCCATTACCGGCGCCAATGCCAACCAATTCAGGCTTAACGATAGCTTTGTAAACATTAATCTACCAATGGCCGACAGTCTACTGGTTCCCGTTACGTTTAAACCTTTGCAAACCAGCTCTTTGCCCTACCATGCGCAACTGCTCATTTCTACTAACCTGGAACCAAAAACTTTACCTTTAATCGGCACAGTGGTAACGCCAAATATTTTTACCTTACCCGATCAACTGACTTTTGATCCGGTAGCCGTTAGCGAAATTGATTCTCGACTCATCAAAATTTTTAACACTGGCACAGACACATTGTACATCGATTCGCTGCGCTTTTCTGATCCATCATTTTCTGCTATTTTGCCCGAAACAGCGCTGGCGCCCTATTCTGAAAATTACCTACCATTAACCGTCTTTTTTTCGCCTGACACCATTGGCGCCATTGCCGACACGCTGCGTATTTTTAGTAATGATCCTGACACGCCGGTTTTAAAAATTTTGGTTTATGGCTCTGGCCAGGCTCCTAAGTTGCACATGGCTATCGGTTTCTTGGACTTCGATTCTGTACAGGTATTTACCGATTCGTCTCTAACCTTTCAAATTGAAAATGCGGGCAACTTACCTTTGCAGATTCAATCAATGAATTTTAAGAAATTACCGAGCCCATTTACGGTTGAGTTTAATACGCCAATTGAAATTCAACCAGGTAACAGTTCAGATCCGATTAATATCCATTTTAAGCCCGATTCCAGCCGATTTTTTAGTGACACTCTGGTCATTCAAAGCAATGATCCTTTTTCGCCAATACGTCAAATAGCGCTTTCCGGAACTGGCGTCGGCGCTTTTTTAAAGCTTTCGCTTGCTCAGGTGGATTTCGGTCAACTGATCATGCCCGAAGATTCGCTACTTAAATTAACGATTAAAAATGGCGGAAACATTGATCTGCAAATCCAGTCGATCTTAGTCGAAGGTACAGATGCTCCTTCTTTCAGCTGGTGGAAAACAGCCGGTGATTTACGCATCAGTCCGGAAAATGATTCGCTGCAAATTTACCTGCGCTGCCAGCCGCAAAGAAGCGGCGCTTTGCAGGCCATTTTAAAAATCGAAAGCAATGATGCGCTAACAATTGTTAGGGAATTGCCGCTTACCGCTTTTGTTAAAGCCGCTGAGTTAAAGATTGAACCGGCCACAGTGCGCTTTGATTCCACCATTATTTTTGATCAGCAATCTCAAACCGTTAAAATCTTCAACCCCGGCGATTATCAGCTAACCATTGATTCGGTGTCCATCTACCTTGAAGCCAACAGCGATCTAAGCTTGCCATCTTTCACTTTGCCCGCGATTCTTAAACCAAGGAGCGACACCTTAAGTTTTTTGGTCACCTTTAATCCAAAACGCGTGGGAACGCAAAACGCAACACTCCAGTTTTACTCCAATGATCCGTTTCAAAATCCTCGTACATTAAGAATTGAAGCTCAGGCCGTTGA
>JAGHBR010000086.1 GCA_021160885.1 Caldisericaceae bacterium | reverse complement strand
TTTCTAACATTCTTATATTCGAACATAAAACACAACTGTTAGAATATAAGAACGGAAGGTATTAAAATGCAAAAAAAAATTCAAACCGTATGGGATAGTAAAAAAATTCAAATTTTAAAAGCATCACAAAAAATATTTGCCCGTTACGGATATTTTAAATCAACCATGGATGACATCGCTCAGGCCATGGGCATGAAAAAAGGATCTCTTTATTATTATTATAAGAGTAAAGAAGATATTCTTAAAGATGTGGTTAATTATGAG
Organism: Caldisericaceae bacterium; assembly: GCA_021160885.1. GTDB lineage: Bacteria > Calditrichota > Calditrichia > Calditrichales > Calditrichaceae > Caldithrix. The sequence goes on along the minus strand of JAGHBR010000086.1, from coordinate 7,789 downwards.
AGCGAACAATTTTTGAATGCGCTTCAAAAAGAGATCGAATCTTTAAAAACCCCTCAGGAAAAAATACTTCGTTTTTTGCAATTCAGAGCAAAAGAATTTATGCAACTCATGAATTTACATCAAGTAAGCATTCAGGCCTTTTTAGAGGCAACCAGTATTGTTTCAGAAATGTATCAGGAATGCTTTGAAAAAGAAATTGACTTATTAGCGCAGGTAATTAATGAAGGTATTGAACAGGGTATTTTCATTGAATGTGATCCGAAAAAAGTGGCAAAAAGTTTATTAACATTTGCGGAAGCTGTTAAATTCAGGGAGTTCCACAAAAATAAAAATATTGTTATTTCTCAGATAGACTATTCATCCATTGAAGAAGAAATTTTATTTACAGCACAAATAATAATCAATGGGATATCAAAATAATTAAAGGGCTGAAATAATAGCTGTGATTACGTTTAATTATTTAAGGTAAAAATGAAGATGAGCAAAAAAATTATTCGAAAAGAGCGGGAAAAAATTGTTCAGGAACTTAATATGGTAAAAGCAGCCGAAAAATTATTTTTTAAAAACGGTTATGAATCAACAACCATGGATCAAATAGCTCTTAAGGCCGAATACAGCAAAGCAACTTTGTATAACCACTTTAAAAGTAAAGAGCAAATTTTTTTGTCTGTTATTGATTACAAGTTAGAATTATTTCAAAAAAATCTAATCAACAATATTAAGAGAGAGATCACGCTTGAGTCAAAACTAAAATCACTCATTCATATTTATCTTGATTTTTTTATCAAAAATAATCAATTATTTAAGATTGTACATTCAGAGCAATTTAAATTGGAAGATAATTCAGGAACAGATTATAAAAGTCTTCTTAAACATAAATTTCGTAAACATATCGAATCCATCTCCAATCTCTTTCAGGAAAGTTCCCTTAACGAATCTCAAACCGAATTTTTAGCTGTTTTAATCCATAGTATTTTAAGCGGAGTGTTGACATATCATTTTTTATTCAAAAAAGGCAACGACATAAAGATTTTAGAGAATAATATTTTTGAATATGTTAAAAAATTAATCAAATAAAGGAGATATTACTATGAGGAGTAAGCAAATTATTGCAATTCTATTTTTCTTCATTCCATTATTGAGTTTTTCCCAGGAGAACACAGTTATGGAACTCACATTGGACAAAGCCATCAGCTTAGCCTTAGATCGAAATCGCGACATTAAGGTGGCTGAATTAGAAGTTGAAAAATCACATAAAAAGGTCAAAGAGAGTTTTGGAAATTTATTACCTTCCTTTGATGCCAGTGGGCAATACACACGCAATATTAAAAAACCTGTAATCTTTTTACCTCCTGGCACTCCATTTGGCCCTCCAGGAGGAGGTCCTACTGTTATGGAAATTGGTTATGATAATTCATACAATGGAACTATATCGGCATCTTTACCAATTTTTATGAAACAAATTTACAGTGGGTTAAAATTATCCAAACAAAATTTAAAGTTATCAAAAGAATCTTACCGCGAAAGCAAGATTAATACCATCAGTAATGTGAAAAAAGCCTATTATGGCGTACTTTTAACACGAGAATTGCGGGATTTTATGCGCATGAGTTTAAAAGACGCCGAAGACAATCTTGAAAATGTACGAAAAATGCATAAGCAGGGACTGGTAGCCGATTATGATCTACTAAAAGCGGAAGTTCAGATCGAAAACCTCAAACCAAACGTCATGCAGGCCGAGGACAATTACAAATTAGCCATTGACGGCCTGAAGATTGCTATCGGTCTTAATTCGGATGTGGAAATTAAAGTGTTAGGTCAGTTGAAATATGATGAGAATGCGCAAATTCCCACTTTAGACGAGGCCCTTACTGAACTTTTAGCGCACAATACCACATTAAGAAAACTGTATTTTCAGACAGAACTGACAAAGACAAGTATTGAATTGGCCAAAGCTGAATTCTATCCCAGCTTGGTCGCATTTGGTAACTACCAATATCAAACACAGGCCGATGATTTTAAATTTTCCGATTACTATTGGGTAAAAACGGCCATGGTCGGATTGCAATTACAAATACCATTGTTCCATGGATTAAGCCGGGTGGCAAAGGTGCAACAGGCAGAACTTTCGCATCGGCAGGTTATTGAACAGCAAAGCGCCGTAACCGAGGCCATCAAAACACAACTGCATAGCGTGCTTTATCAAATGGCTCAGGCAAAAAAAAGAATTGAAGTGCAAAAGAAATCAATAGAGCAAGCCCAATTGGGATACAGAATTGCTCAATCACGTTATAAAAATGGGCTGGGCACACAATTAGAGGTAAACGATGCCGAAGTTGCCCTAACTCAGGCACGCTTTAACTATGCCAAAGCTGTTTATGATTTTTTAGTGGCAACAGTTGATTACGAGCAATTAGTAGGCAAATCAAAATAAAAAAAATGATAAAAATTAAATGTGGAGGTTAAAATGAAAAAGAAACCGATTGTTTCAACAATCATCGTGCTTTTTATAGGAGCATTATTGTTTAATGGTTGTTCAAAAAATGAAAATAACACAGAAGAAAGCAAAGTTATTCCTGTAGAAGTGACTACTGTTACAACGCATTCCATTGATCGTACTTTGGAATTTACCGGTACAATCGAAGCTTGGAAAAAAACCAATTTAGGCGCCCAGATGCCAGGTACTATCAAGAAAATTTATGTTAACGCCGGCGATGAGGTGAAGAAAGGCGACCTGTTGATACAGATGGACGACGCCCAGCTAACTCAGGCCAGAGTACAATATGAATTAGCCAAACTGGATTATGAGCGGATGAAACCATTATTAAAAGAAGGGTCAATTTCGCCTAATCAATTTGATAAAATTAAGGGGGGGTATGAATCGGCCAAAGCTGGTTATGAGCTTACTCTAAAAAATACACAAATTCGCGCCCCTTTTAGTGGCTTAATTACAACAAAATGGATGAACGAAGGCGACGTATTTACTTTAATGCCCGGCGCAGCTGGCTCTCCTACTATTTTGACACTGATGCAATTTAACCCGGTTAAAATATTGATTAATATTCCGGAAAGTGATATTTCTTCTATCTCTATGGGACAAAAAGCAATGGTTAGAGTAGATGTCATTCCCAATCAAGTTTTTCAGGGAGAAATTACTCGAATAGATCCTGCTATTGATCCCATGACCAGAACATTCGGCGCTGAAATTAAAGTTGACAATCCGCAACAAATTTTAAGACCAGGCATGTTCTCTCGTGTTTCCATTTTTGTAGGGCGAGAAAATATTGTTGCCGTTCCACGCGAGGCTCTCATTCGTCAGCTTGGGACCAGTCATTATTATGCATTTGTTGTTCAAAATGGAATAGCCAAACGTCGCAATGTAAAACTTGGTCAGCGTTTCGATGAATTGTTTGAAATTAAGAGCGGCCTGAACGTAGGCGAAGCCATCGTTATCGAAGGCCAATATCTCCTTAAAGACGGCATGAAAGTAAATGTTACCAGTCCAACCGAAATGAAACAGTAATAAGGAGAAGCGATCATGAATCTTCCAAAGTTATTTGTAGATAGACCGATTACGACCATTATGGTGTTTTTGGCTGTTCTGGCCATTGGTCTGGTTTCTCTGGCAAAATTGCCCATCGATTTATTACCAGATATTGAAAATCCGGTAATTAGCGTAATTACCCAATATCCTGGAGCCAGCGCCAAAGATGTGGAAACGAACGTTACAAAAAAAATTGAAAGTTCCCTCAGTACGGTTAATAAACTAGATGAAATCACTTCCACTTCAATCGACAATGTTTCGGTTATTCAATGTAAATTTAAATGGGGAACTGATTTAGATGAAGCAGCTAATGATATTCGAAACCTTTTAGAAATAGCTAAACGTGATTTGCCGGATGACGCCGAAACGCCTTATCTTTTTAAATTCGGCAGTAATATGTTTCCTGTTTTAATTTACGGAGTTACTGCAGATGAAAGTTACAATGGTCTTGATAAATTAATAGACAAAAAAGTTGCCGATCCTCTAAAACGACTGCCCGGCGTTGGAACAGTGATGGTTATGGGCGGCCCCATCCGTCAGGTGCGTGTTGAAATCGATCCCAAACGGTTGGAGGCATACCATCTATCCATCGATCAAATTGCGGGTATTTTGGCTGCGGAAAATCTGACAATGCCGGTAGGCGACATTAAAATGGGCCGCCTGGATTATAATTTGCGCGTGCCTGGTGAGTTTAGCGATCCCAAACAGGTAGGCGACGTGGTTGTTGCCCAGCAAATGGGACGCCCTGTTTACCTGCGCGATGTGGCCACGATTCAGGATACATTAAAAGAAAGAACTATAGATACTCGCTTGCTTGGTGGCAAAGGGATGATTTTGATTGTAATGAAGCAATCGGGCGCTAATACGGTTAACGTGGCAAAGCTTGTACGTAACCGTTTGCCGGATTTACAGAAGCGCTTACCTGCTGATGTTGAACTTCACATGGTAATGGATTCGTCTGAATTTATTGTCAATTCAATTCGGAATTTAGCTGAGGCGGTAATACTTGGCGGTCTATTTGTGATCCTGGTCATTCTGGCTTTTTTGCGGGAATGGCGCGCTACCATTGTGGTAGCACTCACCATCCCCTTTTCACTTATTGTCGCCTTTATATATCTTTTCATCACTGGCGATACATTAAATATCATAACACTGTCTTCCCTAAGCATTGCGGTAGGAATGGTGGTGGATGATGCCATTGTAATTCTGGAAAATATAACGCGTCATATTGAAGGCGGAGCGCGCCCCCGAGAAGCGGCTGTTTTTGGTTCGAATGAAGTGGGGCTTGCCGTGGTTGCTTCTACGCTTTCTATTGTTGCTGTATTTTTACCATTGACATTCCTATCTGGCATCGCCGGGGTTTTCTTTCATATACTGGGTCTTTTAGTAACGGTAATGATATTAACATCTTTGTTTGCCGCCCTGTCATTGGTGCCCATGTTATCTTCCAAATTATTTCAGCGTCGATTAGAAAAAAAAGAGCATACAGGTACATTAGGCAAATTTTATGAAACCAGTGAAAAATGGTTTATTGCCCTGGAAAATTGGTACCAAAATATTCTGCGCTGGGCTTTGAAACACCGCAGAACCGTTGTGGTTGGAGCGTTGATTATTTTTGTAGGTTCCATGTTTTTGTTCAAATTTGTCGGTACAGAATTCATGCCACAAACCGATGACGGATCGCTGCAAATTAACGTGGAATTGCAGCCAGCAGTAAAATTAGAACAGACAAAACATTATGCTGAGTTAATCGAACAAATTGTCAAAGAAGAAGCGCCCGAATTACGTTACTACAGTATTCGGGCAGGAGTGAATGATCAGGGCTTCTCATCTGTTATAATGGGGCAAAAGGAAGGATCGAATATTTTCCAGATGCGTTTACGATTTAGTAAAAAAGGAGAACGCAAGCGCAGCACCTATGAGATTGCCGATTCTCTACGTAAAAGAATTGCCAAAATTCCGGGCATTGTAAATTACAGTGTTAGCGCCGCAGGCGCAGCATCCGCTTTGACTGGCGCTACAAAACAATTGGAAGTGGACATTATTGGTCACGATCTGGAAAAAACTACAGCCCTGGCTCGAAAAATTGAAGGTAAATTAAAAGCCATTCATGGAGCTGTTGATGTGGCTGTTGATCGTGGTAGAGAGCGGCCAGAGCTGGAAATTGTACTAGATCGAGAGAAAATTGCCTCCCTTGGTTTAAACACGGCCATGGTGGCTAATACAATTCGTCACAATATCTATGGAATTGTCGCCACCAAATACCGAGAAGAAGGCGAAGAATATGATGTATTTATTCGATATAAACCGGATTTTCGTCATTCGATCGTCGATGTGGAAAATATCTCTGTGCCTACAATGACCGGCAAAATGGTTAAAGTAAAGGACATCGCCACCATTCGTGAAGTTCTATACCCCCCTGAAATTAAACGTAAAAACCAGGAACGCGTAGTAACGGTTGGCGCTAACGTCTCTGGTCGAGCGCTAGGAGATGTTACAGCCGATTTAAAAGCCGAAATCGCCAAAATGCAAATTCCGGATGGCATTGAAATTGAATATAGCGGCCAGGTGGAGCAACAGAGCGAATCTTTCAGAGATCTGGGATTGTTTTTAATATTGAGTATCTTTTTAGTCTATATGATCATGGCTTCGCAGTTTGAATCATTATTGGATCCCTTCGTTATCATGTTCTCCCTACCCTTTGCTCTGGTGGGTGTAGCCTGGGGCTTATTTCTTACAGGCACTTCACTTTCAGCAATTGCTTTTTTGGCTATAATTATGTTAATGGGTATTGTAGTCAAAAATGCCATTGTGCTTGTAGATTACACCAATATTTTACGCGCACGGGAATATGATTTGCACAATGCCATCGTAACTGCTGGCGGTAACCGTTTACGTCCCGTATTGATGACCGCTATTACCACTATTCTGGGCATGTTGCCGTTGGCCATCAGTACCGGCGAAGGTTCGGAAATGTGGCAACCTTTAGGTATTTCGGTTATTTTCGGCCTTCTGGTTTCCACTCTGGTTACTCTGGTTTTAGTACCTGTCATGTATTCCATTTTTGAAACACGCTTCAAAAAAGCAGAATGGGAATAAACTAAATTTTAGCCTTCACTCATCTCTAACAAGGTGAAGGCTTTTCATTGGTTCATTAAAAATGAGGTGAAAAATGAAAGCGGTGATGATTGTTTACAATCAAAGCATTAGCGACGAAGTATACGAAATTTTAGAAAAATTGAACATAAAAGGTTTTACACGCTGGTTGAACGTTCACGGTAGAGGTTCACAAACCGGTGAACCACACTATGGTACGCATATCTGGCCGTCTCTGAATGCCGTTATTCTTACGGTCGTTGAGGAAAATCTTGTTCAACCAATCCTGGAAAATGTTAGAAAAGTAAATGAACTGGCAGAAGAAGAAGGGATTCGAGCATTCGTATGGAGCATTGATCAGGTCGTTTGAAAATAATGTAAATTTGATTGCAGATTCTCTTCAACAATTGATGGATTAAAATTCCGGTCAAATTTCTAAAACAACTTAATAGATGGTTCAAAAAAGGAATTAAATAAAATATTTGAAAGTCCTCCTACAATGAGAAATAGCGACGACAGCGCTGATATAGATTCTTTCTATATTGGCGCTGCCTTTGCTGTAGATTTAATAAAATCAGGAGAAAGAAAATGGCAAGTTTAATAGGAAAAAAAATTGATGGCTTTCTGATAAAGGAAAATGAATTTTTCAGGTTAGAAGACGCCGACAAAACCATTATTACTTTAATGTATTTGTTGCTATTTTTGGGTATTTTTTTGTTTTACAAAAATAATGCATTGTACAGGGCTTATGTTAAAGAAGATGGTTTTATAGAATGGTTAACAGTAATTCCTTTGTGGTTCAGCGCAGATTTGAGTCTGAAACGATTTTTTAGACTCAGAAAAAAAAGAAACTTTGGCTTTTTAGTTATTCTACTTTTTACATCACTAATATTTATTTTTGGAGCCGGTGAAGAAATTTCATGGGGACAAAGAATCCTTAATATTAAAAGCCCGGCCTTTTTTATGCAATATAATAGGCAACATGAAACAAACATTCATAACTTACTCGTTAACGGCGTCAAAGTAAATAAACTGGTTTTCAGTCTTTTATTGGGAATAGCAATTGCCATTTATCTTATGATTATTCCATTGCTATATCAAAACAAGAAAAGTTTTAAAAAATTTATCGATCAATATGCAATACCAATC
>JAGHBR010000371.1 GCA_021160885.1 Caldisericaceae bacterium | reverse complement strand
TTAAATATAATTATGTTCGTTTATTAAAAAATGGTCCGGATAAAATAGTGGTTCACTGGAGATATTTTAAAGATATAAAAACACTGGACTGGGCAAATAAAGAGCTTGACCCATTGGTAATGCATGGATTTACAGGCGTGATTCATGAAATATTTACAATTTACCCTGATGGACGAGTAGAAAGAGTGGTAAAAGAAGCGCAAAATACACGAGCACAGGATTGGAAAAATCCTGAACTTGAAACGCGACAAACAATTTTTCTTAAAGATGATGGCATAGAACATGGAGAAGTACATTGGGGGAAAGCAGGTCCCTTTTTGCCCAGGCCAGCTGTAAAAGGAAATCCAATAAAAAAGATTTCGGGAGATCCTAAACCATTGCGAAAATGGACATTTGATGATGGAATGGAACCTCATGAAGATATTATAATTGAAGAGATAACCGAGGCAGAGTGCTCGATTGAAGGCTTGATGACTGTGTATAAAAAAGGAGTTTCCGGCACTGCTCTCGCTTTTGATGGGTATTATTCTGGCGTTAAAATGAAAGAAGCGCTTCCCAAATTCCAAAAATCAATGAGTATTAATGCCTGGATTGCTCTGGATGTTTATCCTTACAATATTGCGCCGATTATTCATCAATCAAAAAGTTTTGGTCAAAAAGGTTATTATCTGGGCCTGGATGCCTATGGTCATTTAATTTTTATTGTTAATGGGCAAAAGATCCAATCCAGTAATAAATTACCGTTATACACCTGGACAAATGTTGCGGCTGTAGTTGGAAATGGTGAAATGGCTTTGTACATCGATGGCCAAAAGCAGGGCAGCGCACCTTTTAATGAAAATATTGAAATTCCGAATACCGTATTATCAATTGGCCTGAATACCGAAAAAGAACGTTGTACAGATTATGTAAGGGGCCCTGATCAGAATATCCCATTTATTTATGGAATTCAGGGGCTGATCGACGAAGTGGCTTTGTATGATGTCAGGCTTTCTGATCAGCAAATTAGTAAAATCTATCAAAGCCTTGTTCCAAAAAATAAAAAATCGGACTTGGCTAAAGCAGTTTTACCGGGTGAATTGGGTGTAGCCGATAAATTTGGAGCAACTTATAAAACTTTAACTTACCATGAATTATGGGATAATATGTGGAGATTGACTGATTATGCAGATATAGTAGTGAAATTTGATAATCAACCAACAAGTGTAATTTACTGGCATGGAACCAATTATGCGGCAAATTGGGTGACTGATAATAATAGATGGATGGCTGATCAAAGCTCAGAAATTTTTACGAAACATGGCTGTTCGGAACATATGGCCGATAAACAAAATAGGCATAGTTATGCCAGAATAATAGAGAATACTGCGGCCAGAGTTGTAATACACTGGCGTTACCCTTGTGTGGATGTTGGATATGTATGTACAAATAGGAGAAATTGGACGGATGAATATCATACAATTTATCCGGATGGAGTGGGGGTGCGTAAGGTAGTTTGGAATAAAGGTTACAATCCTCCCGGCTTTCAGGATATTCAATTTTTTACTAATCCTGGTGAAACAGCACTGGATGTAGTGGATTTACAGGCCATGACTTTAGCGAATACGAAAGGTGAAATAAGAAAACTTAAATGGGAAAAACCAAATAAAATTCCAGAAAATACATTGCCAGATGCCTGTATTGAACTACTTAATTCTAAATCCAGATATAAAGTATTTGCTATTTTTCAGGGTGGCAATATCCATCCCTGGGGGGAACATGAACAGTCTAAATATACCGATGATCCTTTTGCAGGACCATGGAACCACTGGCCTACTCATTTAGTGCCATCAGATGGACGGTTTGTAGTGGCGCACGACAGGGTTTCACATTTTGCACTTGGAGCAAATGATGCGGCTACAGAATATGGTGGTCTTGTAATGTATGGCTTTACCAAACAATCTATTAAAAATCTCATTCCTTTAGCCAAATCATGGCGAAACCCACCACAAATAAAAAATGCTAAAGGAATAAGAGATTACAATTACGACAGGGGGCAAAGGGCTTATGTGATGAAATCTGTTTCAAACAAGATGGAATTTGACCTGGCTGCCTCGGCTGACGAACCATTGGTAAATCCCTGCCTGGTAATTAAAAATTGGCAAAATAATAATAAAGCCACGCTCAAAGTGGATGGCACTGTAATTACACCGGATACAGATTTTCGTCAGGGAATGGTTTATGATACTGATGGTAGTAAAACCATGATAATATGGCTAAAATTAAAGGCAATTAAATCGATTCACTTTGATATTGAAAAATAGAGATTTGCTTAGAGAGTTTTTGAAATGATATTAATGAATTAGATAAGGGAGTATTATGAGTCTTTATCAAAGAAGGGATTTTCTTAAAAAATCATTCAAAGGATTGGCCGGGATTGGACTATTAGGCATGATTGATTTTATAGCGAGTTGCAAGAGAAAAATAAGACCGAATTTTTTGATCTTTATTGCGGATGATCTGGGGTGGAGTGATACAGGCCTTTATAATCCAAACATTCATACGGGAAATCTAAATAAAATAGCAGCCTATGGCCTTCAATTAACTCGTTTTTATGTGCAACCAATTGAAGGTGCAAGCTTACTTTCTTTTTTAACAGGAAAATTTGCCAGCCGATTTGGGTTCATTGCTCCTGACATTGAGGTGAATATGGAAAAAATCGTGCAGGATGGTAATACTTTACCACAAATATTAAGATCAAATGGTTATGAAACTGCCTTTATCGGGAAATGGACACTTGGAACCATTAATCAGAGCCCTTTAGAACGTTTTGGCTTTAACTATTCATATGGCCTGATAAAAGGTAAAGATAAAAAAGAGCGTTTGCATCGAAATGGGAAACCAATTAAGGCAGTTGCCAGCTTCACCGATCTAATTGAAAAAGAAGCAGTACATTATTTAACCAGCCTTCGTGATAAAATGAAACCATTTTTTTTGATGATACCGTTCAACATGCCTCATTCTTTTTATAATGAAGAAAGTAAATGGATAAATCTTTATAAAAAAGTATTCAAAGATGAAGAAAAAGCAATATACGCTGCCTCCATCACTCACATGGATCATGCTATCGGGAAAATATTGGATGCCATAAAGGATGAAGGATTACAAACCAATACACTTGTATTATTTTTTAGCGATAATGGTGCAAAATTAATGTTACCTCAAAATAAATATAAAATAAATTCCAACAGACCGTTTCGCGGGGAGAAAGGTCAATTATATGAAGGGGGAATACATGTCCCTGCACTAATGTTGTGGTTTACACAATTACATAAAGGCGTACGTGCCAGAACTATTCATGTAGCAGATATGTACCCTACAATTGCTAAATTAGCAGGAATATCTATTAACCAGGAAACTCGATTGGATGGATTAAATGTCTGGAGTACAATTAAAAATAACAAGCCTGTGCCTGAAAGAGTTTTGTACTGGAGAACCAAGACTGAACTGGCCATTAGAAAAGGTAAATGGAAATTGATAAATAAAGGGCCTACGCCATTTGTTGGAAAAGCAGAACTTTACAATATTAATTCTGATCCGGGTGAAAGTATCGATTTTTCATTAGATTACCCACAAATTGTAGCAAGACTTACCGGGGAATTAAAAAAACAATATATAAAAGAATCAAGTCTTTGAAATAACGTAAGAACCCTTACACATCATCAAACAATCTATTTTTGGAAAGGAGCATTATTTCGATGTTTAGGTTATCTTCCTGTAAAATCTATACGTTATTGATGATAGTGTTATTTGTTTCCCAACAGGTTAATGCTAATATAGTCAACAATAGATATCTAAATTTAACTTTAGAAGATGCCGTAAAAATTGCGATGAAGAATAGTTACCGAATTAGGCAATTGAAATTGGGAATTGAACGTACAAAATTATTATTAAAAGCAGAGAGAGCAGAACTAAAAAGCAAAATATATATGAATCTAAAAGCACCTGAGATTCAAGCGCTTTCTGAATACCAGTGGAATTCTGAACTTTACAGAGAAGAAGTGGTACGCAGGAATACAAGATTATGGCAGATGGAATTTTCTATTAGCCAACCTGTAATTATTTTTGGCTATCCAACCAATGGTTATCTATCATTCAACAGTAAATTATACAGATATTTGCAAAAGAATGGTAATAACGATGTCAGCTATTATAATCGCTATTTTATTGAATATGTTCAACCCCTTTTTCAACCCAATATTTTAAAAAACAATCTGGAAAAGGCCAGGTTAGATCTGCAACAGGCTGAATTGAATTATTTACAAGACATAATGGATCTGCTCGACAATGTTTCTGATAGTTTTTTTGATCTTTTTTATCTTACATATATGGATCAAATTCACAGAAAT
>JAGHBR010000213.1 GCA_021160885.1 Caldisericaceae bacterium | reverse complement strand
GATAGATTGTTAAGAAAGTCAACATACTGTTCTTGTTTGCATAAAGTATTAAATTTTTTTTAAAAGATTTAATTTAGTTTAATGCCATTAAATACAAATAATTAAGATAAATTCATATTACAAGTGATGGGGAAAGTTTTAATTTTTTTTGTTGAATTATTGCAAAATATTTAATATAATTCAAGCAGTGTAATTAGCATATAAATGTCATGGGTTTGTTAAGAAGGTTATCAAACCTATATTTATTTTAAAAAGCTTTTATTTAAACTCAAAGGAGTTTAGTTGTATGAAATACCTGCGAGTTATCTCCATCATCCTCATTTTCTTCATTATCAATAATTTGAGTGCCGGAACCACAGGTAAAATTACAGGTCAGGTGAAAGATGCCAGAACTGGTGAGCCATTGCCCGGTGTGAATGTTGTTATCGAGGGAACTGTTCTGGGGGCTTCCACCGATCTGGATGGCTATTATGTGATTACGAATGTTCCTCCTGGTGAATACACCCTTTCTTTCACAATGGTTGGTTACGCTCCACACAAAGTTACCAAAGTAAAGGTAAATATCGATCAGACTACGATTATCAATGCCAAGTTAAGAGAACAGGCCCTGGAAGGTGAAGAAATCGTTGTTGTGGCTACCAGGCCCGTTGTAGAAAAAGACGTGGCAGCAAGTCGAGCAAATATTTCCGGTCAAGAAATCAAAGCACTTCCTGTAGTTAATGTGAGTAGCGTGGTAGGTTTGCAGGCCGGTATTGAGGGCCTTTCCATTCGTGGTGGCGGTTTGAGCGAAGTGGCTTTTGTGTTGGATGGTATTACCTTGCGCGATGAACGTGATAACACGCCTTTTACAGGCATCAGTTTGACCTCTGTTGAGGAAATGCAGGTGCAGGCTGGTGGTTTTAGCGCGGAATACGGCAATATTCGTTCTGGCGTGGTTAATGTGGTTACCAAAGAAGGTAAGAAAGACCGCTATTCGGTTGCCTTTTTAGGCCGCTATCGTGCCCCGGCGCCCAAGCATTTCGGCCATTCGCCAAATGCTCCGGAGTCTTACTGGATTCGTCCCTATGTGGATGATGCTGTTTGTTGGACAGGTACCAAAAATGGCAACTGGGATTATTACACACAACGTCAGTATCCGGAATTTAAAGGCTGGAACCAAATTTCCTTTGAATCTCTACAAAATGATGACCCAAATGATGATTTGACGCCGGAAGCTGCCCAGCAGGTTTTTTTGTTCCAGCACCGTCGGCAGTTGGATATCCAGATTCCGGACTATGTGGGCGATATGAGTTTTGGCGGTCCCGTCCCATATGTCAGTAAAGATTTGGGTAATTTGCGTTTCTTCAGTTCCTTTAGAAAAACGCAAAATGCCTATGTGATTCCTTTGCAGAATGATGCCTACCGCACCTGGACCTTTCAAACCAAAGTGACTTCCGATGTGGGCAGCGGCAAAAAATTAATGATAAGTGGTTTATTTGGGCGGGAAACCGGTGTGGATCGTTTTCGGAATGGTTCGCCCGGCATGTTTACCGCTTCTTGGCAAATTGGCCAGGCTTTGAGTATGGGCCCGAAGTATATTGATGCACGAATGTTTGCTACTGATTACTGGGGCCCCGCTCGAACCGATTACAAAAATATCGGTATTAAGTGGACCCATGCTCTGGATGAAAAAACATTCTATGAAGCAAGCTTTAGCATTTTCCGCTCTGAATATCATAAAGGGGTAGGTCGTTATCGTGACCGGACTAAAAAATACAAATTTGGCAACAATTATTATGTTGATGAAGGACCTTTTGGTTTTGAACCTTTATCAGTAGCTGGTATTAATGGTCTGCGAATGGGTGCTGGGTTTAGTAATGCTCGCGACAGTAGTAAAGTTACCACCTATTCATTTAATGTCGATTACACCAAACAGGTCAACCGTTTTAATAATGTAAAGTTTGGTGGTGAATTTGTTTTGACCCACAGTCAGGTAAATTATGGCCGTTACGACCAGTTTTTACCTTCTTCCAATACACAAACCAAATGGGACCGCAAGCCGGTGCGTGGCGCTCTGTACATTCAGGACAAACTGGAATTTCAGGGAATGATTGCTACCATCGGTGTGCGTATGGACTATTTCCATGCGGGTGGCAAATGGTATGATCTTGACTCCGACCCTTACAATCCTGCCATTAATCTGTTAGTTGATGAAGACAATGCGGCAATTGATAGTTTGTTGCCCAGCAAGCCTACCAAACATTTGTTCACATTTAGCCCGCGTCTGGCCATTGCCTTTCCGGTGACGGAGAACAGCAAACTTTATTTTAACTACGGACACTTCCGACAATTACCACAACCGGAAGATCTGTTTATTTTACGCGAAAACAGTTTTTTAAATCAGATTACGCGCGTGGGTAATCCAAACAGTGAACTTCAAAAAACGGTGGCTTATGAATTAGGTTATGAGCACAATATCATGAACCAGTTTCTTGTACGTGCCGCCGGTTATTACAAAGACGTGACGCTGCAGCCAACATTGATCCTTTACGAAAATTTGGACGGGTCGGTGAGTTACTATCGGCAGGAACCAAATAATTACGAAGATATTCGCGGTTTTGAAATTACCATTAATAAGAACCGCGGCCGTTGGGTAAGAGGTTTTGTAAACTACACCTATATGGTGAGCACCTACGGCTATTTCGGCTATGGTCGTTATTACGAAAATCCGGCCCAGCAAAGACAATACCAGCTGGAAACCTCATTCTATTACCAGAGCAAACCAAAGCCGCGTCCTTACGCCAGGGCTAATCTTGATTTCTTTACCCCGTCTGATTTTGGACCAAAGATTGCAGGATTTCAACCGCTATCTGATATTTTCATCAACTTACTAGGCAACTGGAAAGCCGGACGTTATGAAACCTGGGCCGGGGGCGGTTCCATTCCTGGTTTGTTCGCTAATCTGCAATGGGTCGATTATTTAAACTTCGATCTGCGGATTAGTAAAAATTTTAAAATTAAAAAATTTGGCAATCTTGAATTTTTTGTTGACATCAACAATCTTTTCAATTACAAGTATATGACCGATTACGGATTTGTAGATGGTCAGGATAAACGTGACTATATGAAATCCCTCCATCTGCCGGCTTCAACCGAAGGCGTAGAGCAATTCGGTTATTACAACATTCCAGGAAACGACCGGCCTGGTGTTTACCGCCGTCCGGGCATCAAGTTTGTGCCGATTGAAGTCTATGAATCGATGGATTTTTTGCCGCAGGATGGTAATCCCAATTACCTGTATTACACCAAAGATGGCGGCAAATATTACAAGTACGATGCAGATCAGGGCGCTTATGTCCAGGATAAAAAATACACCGATTGGGTCTTGAAAAATAAAGCTTACATTGATATGCCCAATCAGCAATTCCTTACTTTCCTGAATCCAAGAGATGTGTTTTTTGGAATACGTTTTTCGTTTGAGTTATAAAAAAAGAGGAAACTAAATTGATGAATCGGTTAGGTTTTTTCAGCAAAATAACGACCTTATTGATCATTCTTATTTTGGTGTTTGCCTGTCAAAAGAATGATCTGTTAAGCCCTGAAGAACAGCAATCCCTATTAAAGGTAAATTTAAATGGGTTGCAGACGCCCGCACCTAATGCCCGTTATGTAATGTGGGCTGTTTATGATAGCGCAAAAATTGAATTGTACACACAAATTGATTCATTTACTGTTGATGGCAATGGACAATTAGTTGATATGGAATATGATCTGAACATGGGCGTACTGCAAAAAATGCATACATTATTGATTACCATGGAAACACAGGATTCCATTGTAAAACCCAGTATCTTTTCTGTTTTTGCAGCAAAAATAAAAGCAAATGTAGCTACCTTCTCAGTGAGTGACGACTTTCTTTTGAAATTTGACCTTGCCGCTGCTACAGATACCTTTCAAGTGGTTAAAGCTGAAAATTCAGATAAAATTGTAGGTATCTGGTTTGTAAAGGGTGATTCGATTTTTGAACCGGGTTTAGAATTATCGGATATTAGTGAATTGTCAAAGAAATCGGATTACACCAAATTGTGGAAATATTCAAGCTACATTGTAAAAGATGGTAAACGCTACGATATGGGCACCTTTACTTCGCCCGAAAAACCTGACGATTCAAATCTTTATGGCGATCCAAGCTTTGCTTTTCCCGGTGAAAATTTTCTGAAAGATCCGGAAACAGGCGGTAATCTTGATCTGGATATTCGAGGTGCCGAGGTCTATGTGGAAATTATTCCGCCTACCATTAAATACGATGC
This sequence comes from Caldisericaceae bacterium, assembly GCA_021160885.1. Classification (GTDB taxonomy): domain Bacteria; phylum Calditrichota; class Calditrichia; order Calditrichales; family Calditrichaceae; genus Caldithrix. Next base: position 8,744 of record JAGHBR010000213.1, on the reverse strand, counting down.
TGATGGCGATGGTAAAAAAGAAGAATATCCGCCGTTTAAGTTAATCATGTTTAAAGGTCAAATACCACAGGATGCGCAACCCGGCGTAGAATATGCATTGCAAAATAACAGCGATACGTTTCCGGGAGGTACTGTGGAAATAAACATCAATTTGTTCAAATAATGCGACATGGGGAATCTTATGAAGCTTAAAAATAATTTATGGCGCTGGCTTTTAACCATCTCATTGGCTGTATTCGTTTTGCCACAATTTTTACAGGCCCAGGAATACCGATGGCTGGCCGCCGGCTCATTGCACAACTGGTTCTCGGAGATGGGCTGTGAAATTGAAGAAGGCCGTTCTTCTTCTGCTAACCAGCAGGACGGCGCACAATGGCCGGCAATTTTACCCTACCAGGACATTCAGGCTGCTAAAGGCTTCTGGATTGGTTGTAAGAATTTTACCGACGAGCGCGGCGATTTTTACGAATACAAATTGGTGACGGTTGGTCCCCGTTCAAAGGGATTTGGAGAGTTCTATCCGCAAAAACTGGAATTGGTTTCTAAATTTGTAAAGCCCACGGTTTTTGTCGATGGTATTTTGACCTATGAAAAGAATATTGAAATCGATCGCATTGATCCCAGTATTGATCCGGATATGATGGTGGTGAATGTTACCAATACGCTGCTCGGTTTGACCATGGAACGTAAAATTATGCAATTTAGCGTTCCCGGACATGATAACTACATGATTATGGATTACACCTTTACCAATACCGGAAATATTGACAATGATCCGGAAATAGAACTGCCAAACAATACTCTGGAAGAAGTCTGGTTTTTTTACCAGTACCGCTGGGCGCCCTGTCAACAAACCCGTTACGTTATTCATAATGGTACAGGCTGGGGCATGAACACCATGCACGATTGGGTTGGCGATGGTCTGGATGATCAGTATGGCGTTCCGCAGGAATATCGTGAATACAAAGGCAAACAATTGCGTGCCGTATGGGCCTGGCATGGATATTTCCCTGACAAGGTCGTTACCTATGATAATATTGGTGGGCCGATTTGGCGCCCTTTCGCGCCCTATGTTGCCGAATACGATACGGTTGGCCGTTTAGGCGCTCCTCAGTTTATTGGCGCCTTAACATTGCACGCTGACAAATCCACGACTGACAAGTCGGATGATCCCGAACAACCGAGAACAACCGGCTGGTACGGTTCCGACCTGCCGGAAACCGGGCCGAACAGCGATCCTTACAACGTACAGGAAATGCAAAAGCGCTACAAATGGGCTTCCTGGGGACATATGAATCCCAGACACGCTTGGGCTGTTGTACCAAGCGGCAAGTTTGAAACTCAGAAAACAGGCGCCAATATTGATGTCGGCGCGCCCCGCTCCGGTAAGCCTGGGGGCTTTTCAGCCGGCGCCGGCTATGGCCCTTACACTATTGGCCCTGGCGAAAGCATCCATATTGTGATTGTAGAAGCCGTTAACGGCTTAAGCGCCAAACAGGCAACAGAAATCGGCAAACAATACAAACGTGGTCTGATTGATGATAAAACCAAAAACACCTGGGTGTTGACTGGTAAGGATTCTTTGTTTAAAACATTCAGAAATGCCATTGATAATTATCTGTCTGATTATCAAATAGCAAGACCGCCTAAACCGGTCAAAGTATTTAATGTGATCGGTGGCGGTGATCGCATTAAATTAAATTGGCAAGTGTTTGACGAAGAAAACCTTAAAGGTTTCCGTATTTACCGCATGCGCGGCGAGTACAATAATCCATTGCAGGAACCTGCTTTAATTGCCGAGTTAGACAAAGATGTTCGTAACTTTGATGACCTGAGTCCGGTGCGTGGTGTTGCTTACTACTACTACATTCAATCGGTTGGACTTAACGGGCTGAATAGCATCCGGTATTGGACGCAGACCTACGATCCGGTTTTCTTAAAAAGGCCGCAGGGGACTGCGCTTGACCAGATTCGTGTAGTGCCTAATCCCTTTATCATTTCTTCATCCGAAGGCCGTTTGCGTTACATTGGCGGCCGGGAGTCGGACAAGTTAGCCTTTTTCAATATTCCCGGGCAATGTACCATAAAAATTTACACCGAGACAGGCGAATTGATTAAGACTATTGAACATAATGATGGTAGCGGAGACGAATACTGGTTTGCAACTACTTCATCGAATCAGGTAGTGGTGAGTGGGGTTTACATTGCGGTTATTGAAGTAACGCAGGATATCCCCGGCCCGGATGGCAAGCTCCTTTTCAAAAAAGGAGATAAAAAAACAATAAAATTTGTAGTAATTCGTTAATTTAAAGAATGGGTAGCATAATGAGAACGATCCTAAAAATACTACTGATCGCTTCTTTTCTGGTCGTAATTTTTGAAGATCCCTGCATGGCTGGCAATCGAAAATTAGCGCAGTCTGGTTTTAAGTTCTTAAGCGTTCCGGTTGATGCGCGTTCCAGCGCTTTAAGTGGCGCTTTGACGTCGCTGGAAAGTAAATCGACGGCGCTGTTTTACAACCCTGCCTCCATGTCACGGATGGATTACACGGTTGATCTCTCCCTGGGCCAGGTAAAATGGATTGCTGATATCGGCTATTTATACGGTTCCGCAGCCTACCGCCCCATGAATGGCGCACTTGGAGTGTTCGGCATTAGCTTTTTAACCGTTGATTATGGAAAAATGCAAAGCACGATATTGGCCAATAATGAACAGGGCTACCTTGATGTCGGAGAATTCTCCCCGTTTGCTTACGCTTTTGGCGTGGGCTACGCCAAAGCGTTGACTAATAAGTTTTCAGTAGGCGGCCAAATTAAATATGCCTTTCAGGATTTAGGCGGCGGCGTTGTTAGTTTTGCCTCCGATGAATCGCCGAAAACAGAAAAATTTAATGTGGGTGTGCTGGCATTCGACTTTGGAATTCTGTACAAAACAGGCTACAAAAGTCTGGTTTTTGGCATGAACATTCGCAATTTTTCACAGGAAATTGAATATATCGAAGAATCCTTTCAATTGCCGCTGAATTTTGAAATGGGCATTTCGATGAATGTGCTGGATTTTAAGGAGATTAATCCTGATTACCATCGTTTGCTGGTATCCGTTGACGCCACGCATCCACGCGATTATCCCGAACAATTAGACATCGGTATTGAATACGTTTTAAGAAAGACCTTAGCCTTACGCATGGGGTACACAACTCCGACCGATGAACAGGGCATGAGTTTTGGCGTTGGATTTACACCAACGATTTCCGGAATGAATGTGGCGCTGGATTATTCTTACACTCCTTTTGGCATCTTTAACAATGTTCATCGTTTTTCTTTTAATGTTTCATTTTGAAAAAAAGAAGTGCCATGATAAAAATTGCAAAAACTATATTTAGTCTTCTATTGACCAGCGCTTTGATTTGGGCCGGCACTACGGGAAAGATCAGTGGGCTGGTTACAGACGCTAATACCGGCGAGCCTTTACCCGGAGCCAACGTTTATGTTGAAATTGGCGGGCAGGCCTTTGGCGCAGCCAGCGATGCTGATGGTTATTTTGTGATTTTAAACGTCCCTCCCGGTACTTACACCGTAAAAGCAGCTTATATAGGTTACACGCCTGTTGAAATCAAAAATGTAGTAGTGCGGATCGATTTGACGACTACACTTAATATTAAAATGCAAGAACAAGTTCTACAAACCGAAACAGTTGTGGTTGAAGCAAGTCGACCGATAGTAGTGAAGGATATTTCCAACAGCCAGTTGAATTTAGAAGCAAAAGCCATTGAAAATTTACCCATTACCAGCGTAAACCAGGCCCTGGTGTTGCAGGCCGGTATTGAATCCAGCGCCGATGGCATTATTGTTCGTGGCAGCAGTCCCCGTCAGGTATTGTACATGGTGGATGGCCTTTCCATGAACGATGAAAGATCAAATATGCCGTATTCCTTTAACAGCATTACGGCGATTAAAGAAATTCAGGTGCAAACCGGCGGTTTTAATGCTGAGTACGGTGATTTACGTGCCGGTCTGGTGAATGTGGTGACAAAAGAAGGTAGCACGGATCGTTATAATTTAAGCATTTTTAGTAGCGTACGTACCATTTGGTGTGTTTAACAACGTACAGCGTTTTTCACTAAAGTTTTTCTGGTAACAAGAAACAAATTTCCTTAAGGGAGTTTAGGATGAAAAATGTTTCAATAACTCTGCTTTCGTTGAGTGTGTTGATTTTCATAATGTTTACTGGTTGTAAAAAAGAACCAGAACCCAGTTTGTACGATCCCAATTATGTGAGCGGGCAGCAACCTATAATAGAAAGAATGGATCCGCCTGACAGCGCCTATGCCGGTGTAGGCGCCATTGATGTGTATGGTAAGTATTTTATGCCAAAAGAACCTTACGAAGAATATAACCAGCTTTATTTCGATAAGGTAATGGCCGACATCCTTCAGATGAGTGATACTAAAATTACTATTGCCTCGCCTTCGTATATTGGCGATTCTATTAAGGTAAAAATTGCAGTTCGTGGATCGGATAAATTCAGCGAGCCCGTTTATTACAAATTAAAAGCTGCGGTTGATACAACATTTGGCAGGATGGATGATTTTAAACAAAAACACATTGTCTATGCGGTGGCCGTTGACAGGGCCGGCAATGTTTATGCTTCGACTAAGGTTGAAGCGAATCCGCCTTTCGGCCAGATTCTTAAAATCAATAAGAATGGAGAACCTACCATTTGGGTGGACAACACGCCATATCTGAAAGCCAATGCCATGAAAGTTGGGCCTAATAATAAACTGTATGTTGCGTATTCTCTGGGACGTATTAAAGAAGTGGCAACCATTGATTTGAATGATAGTACTTTGCAGGAAACCTATGTGAGTTTAAGAAGAGCCCCGTTTGATATTGATTTTGATCAGGATGGTAATTTATGGGTGGCAGCTCAAACGGAACTGGTTAAGGTGAAACCAGATCAGTCTCAGGAATCGCTGGGCGCTTTTTCTCTGTTTTTACAATCCGTACGAGTGCATGAAGAAGGCGGAACCACCTATATTTATTTAGCCGGTCAAAACCTGGCTAAAAAAGAAGAAAAGGTCTGGCGTTATCCGCTTAATGCTGATGGTAGTTTAGGCGCAGAAGAAGTGATCCTCGATGCTTCCACAGACGGTTGGCTGGTAAAAGAAGACGGTAGTTTGGTTGACATTAAAGCAATTACATTTTCTACAGATGGAAAGATGTACATTGCAACGGATATGAGCCCGGATCCATTAGTTATTTATGATATGACAACAAAAACTTATGATTTTCAATATCCAGGTTTAATTAAACCGAAACTATTGTCACTTTCCTGGTTTGGTAATATTATTTTTGCAGCCCAAACGAATTACGGTGAAAGCGATTCGAATATTCTGCGCATAGATGTCGGTAAGCAAGGCGCACCCTATTATGGAAGGCAGTAGTTAAAAGTAACATAAATTAAGAAAGGAGGTGCTTTAATCGAAGTACAACAAGTTTTAACACAAAACAGAGAATTAACTGAAGTTCAATCTATTTTGAGGAGGGCTTTATGAGTGGCAAACTTACTAAAGTCGCATTTGTAGTAATTTTTACTATGTTTATGGTCATGGGCAATCTTTTTGCTCAGGACTTTACCAGAGACGCTAATAAAGAAATCCCTATGCCAGATGCTGACCTGAACGCCGGTGGTATAGGTAATATGGTAACAGGTATGGATTTTGATGGCGATGGTCGCACCGACGTTTATGTTGTTAATCACAACTGGAAAGATAGTGAGGGCGAAATGCTGGTTCGTATTTACAAATACGAATTTAACGGAACATCCTGGGAAGTTGTCTGGAAAGCAACATACGACGTATGGAAACAAAACACCTGGCCGGCAATGACTTATGGTGACATCGACGGCGACGGCAAAGGTGAAATTTTCATTGGTCCGGTAAACTGGACTGATGAAACCGAAAATCCCAATCCTCCGCGTCTGTTGGTTTACGAATCGGCTGGCGATGGAACCGATGTAATGGGAGTTGCCGATGGTACCGGTAATTATTTGCCCAATTCTACTTCAACCATAGCGACTGAAGACAACGTCAATTTACGTCCTTTCCGTTGGGTATTAAAAGATATTGATGAAGATGGACAGCAAGAACTTATTTTTGCTGACCGTAAAGGTACTTCCGGTGGTTGGTTTTTTGGAGTAATGTCTGTTGACAATATTCCTGACAACGGCGATGGCTCTGAAACCTGGACGGTTGAAGCTAATGGTTTAGACCTTGGGCTGACAGGCGCCGAAAACAAATGGGATCTGGCAGTTCTCGGCAACACCATTTATCTGTTTGACGAAACCCGTTGTGACCGTGTTCGCTGGAATAAAGACACCTCGCAATGGGAATTATTAGAGCCACAAACTTCTGTTTTAAAAGGCGCCGGTTCCTGGAAAAGCGCTCAGGTAGTTGACATTGACGGTAATGCCGAAGAAGAAATTTTAGTAGGCACTTGGTACACTACGGTAGAAGGCGGCCATGGTATCTGGGTTTATCATTATGATGCAGACGGAGATTCTCTGGTTGGTACTAAAGTGGTTGATCTTTCTCCATGGATGAGCAGCTTTGGCGTTTATGGAGGCGCCATTGGCGATATCGATTTAGACGGCAAACTGGATTATGTCTTTGGTTCACGTGACGCTACACCAAATGCCGCGATTTTCAGGGTTGAATACCAGGGTGCTCAGGATCAGGTTGATGATCCGGCCAACTGGACGGTTTCAGTAATTGATTCCAACTATGCCGATGGCGGACGTTGGGGAATCCTGGGCCTGGCCAATGTGGATGATGACCCCAGTCTCGAAGTACTCTACACTTCCAGCGTACCTGCCGGCGGTCTGTTTGGCGAAGGCCCGATGCCTATCGTTGTATTGGATTACAACGGTCCGGTTGAAGTTGGCCCATGGCAGAAAGTTGACATCAATTATACCTATAAAGGAGCTGTTGATACATTACACGGCGTACATGGTATAGTGGTAGATCCTGAAGATAAGTTATGGGTTGGAACTTTCTATGACTCTGGAAAAATCTACGTATATAATTCAGATGAAACCCTAAGTTTTACAATCGATTCAGTCAATGTTAAGTCGCCAAGCGGAAAGGACACCACTGTTTATTTGAATAATTGCCGTGGAATGACTAAGGATATAGATGGGAATATTATATTCACTAGGTCGGGCTTTATAGCAAAATTGGACTATAAAACGGGAGATATTCTTGATTATCTTTATATCGATTATTCACCAACAAAACCTGCGGTAGATGATGAAGGGTATATTTATGTTGGAAAAGTAGTTGGCGTATCACCTGTAGATGTAATTGATCCTTCTACATTCGAAATAACTCAAAATATTGTTTTAGATAGAGCTCCTGGCTATGCTCGCGGAATTGAAGTAAGTCCTGATGGTACAAGATTAATTCCAGGTGATCTTACCTCAGGCATTCATAAATTATTGGTGTATGAAACTTCAGATTATGTAAATTATTTCATTGCTGACAGTATCGATAAGGATAATCAAGGGCAGCCCATTTTATTAACTCAAAGCGTAACTATCGACCGTTTTGGCGGTGATGAAATTTATTGGATATCACAAGACAATGCCTATTCTGATGATCAGACGCCTAATGCTCTTGTAATGATAAATTATAAAACAATGCAGTATGGTTATGTTTGGATGCCGGATCCGGTTAAAGAAGGATTAAAATATACTGGTCCCAGAGGAGCAGCGATAAGAAGTGATGGCAAAACAGTTTATGTTGGAAGTTTTAATAGTGGATTAGTTTTTAAATACGAAATCGACATTCCAACCGCTCTGGAAAGAGATGCTAAAGTTGTTTCCGGTTACAAACTGGAACAGAACTACCCGAACCCATTCAACCCGGTTACTAACATCAAATTCTACCTGCCGAAAGCAGAAAAAGTTGAATTGACCGTTTACAACATGCTGGGTCAGAAGGTCAAATCTTTGATTAATGAAAATCGCAGCGCTGGTTACCATACGGTTACCTTCGATGCTTCTAACCTGGCTTCTGGCGTGTATGTTTACGTGCTGAAAGCAGGAAATGTTAAATTGAGTAAGAAGATGACCCTGCTGAAATAACCAGGATGGTTTTTACCGGCTAAGCCATTGAGGCATCCAATCCTTCGGGGTTGGATGCCTTTTTAATAATGATTCAATCGTGACAGGCAGAAAGATTTACTCCGGCAATTGAATGGCTTGATTGCTAAGGTAAATCTTTGTGCGCCAGTGCAATGAATTTAAATAGTGAGTTCAATAAATTGATACGTAGTGATTTTCAAAGAATAATCAGAATCAGGAGGCAGTTCTTGAAATATTTAACATTTATCAGTTTGTTTGTTTTTCTGCTTTATCAATGTGTTCTGGCCTTAAGCAATCCGCCAAAACGAGAATTTCGGGCAGCATGGATTGCCTCGGTGGCCAATATTGACTGGCCGACAGGCACAGGGCAAAGTCCTGCCAAACAGCAAAATGATTTAATAAACATGTTAGACGAATTACAAAAAGACGGTTTGAATGCAGTTATTTTACAGATTCGTCCCGAATGCGATGCGCTTTACAATTCCAACTACGAACCCTGGTCTTACTGGCTGACCGGTCGGCAGGGGCGTGCGCCTGATCCCTATTACGACCCGCTGCAGTTTGCCATTGAGGAAACGCACAAACGGGGTATGGAATTACAT
>JAGHBR010000127.1 GCA_021160885.1 Caldisericaceae bacterium | reverse complement strand
GGCTAATGCAGTGAGTTGGACACAATATTTTTTTGCCATTAAACAAATATTTCCGGAGATCAAAAATGTCTCCATTTTAATTACAGAAGACGCTGTACAGTCTCAGCAAAAATCAATAGCCCGCGCTGCCGTGGCATTTAAAATAAAAGTTAAACTTTTTCCTGTTAAGGATACAAGAGAAATTGGGAATGAAATAAAAATGGTTGATGATGGAGCCGTCCTTATTGTTTATGAAGACCCTTTATTCATGGAAAAATCGAGCATTTATTACATTTTATCGAAAGCCAAAGATAAGAATATTTCTGTGATTTCCTGTTCGGAAAAATATGCCGAGGCAGGAGCCTTTTTATCACTGGTAAAAAAGGACTCAAAAAAACTTAAGATTGTAGTCAATTTGCGTTTTAAACCAGAGTTTGCCTCTAAATTCACGCCGGAGTTACAGCAAAAATTAGGTGTGAGTGAAGTTTTGCAATGAAGAGTAAAAAAAGGAAGGGTACGGCCATGTGGTACTCCAAGCTAAGCATTCGCAATAAACTGATTGTGTTATTCGTGCCAACGATTTTGATACTGATTATTGCAGGTATGGTTATTGTTAGAAAAACGACCGCCATGGTTTTAGACAAAAATTTAGAAGCATCCCACAATATCATTGGTCATTTAGCTGCGGAAGCTGTAAAAACAGGCATGGAATTTGGTGATTCCGATTTAATCAAAGAATCACTAAAAGGCTTTGTTAATAACAGCAAAATCTCTTACGTAAAAGTGTTAAATGATAAGGGAGATGTACTTTTTAGCTATGGAAATGAAAATAGTCATCAATTGAATCATGCTTCTGCTTCCGAAACCTGGTACGAAAATAATAATCTTTTCATGAAAGTTCCCGTCTCTTCAAATGGGAAATTATTGGGCAGAGTCATTGTTGGTCAGAGTCTTGAAGATCGCAATAAGGCCTTAAGCTTCGCTACTAATATCTTATTGATCTTAACCGCCCTGGGAATTGTCGCTATTATTTTATTCCTGATTAAAATAACTGAAAGATTAACAATTCCACTCAGACAACTCAAAAAACAGGCCTTAAAATTATCTGAAGGACATTTAGAGGTAGCTATTAAATATCCCTATGAAGATGAATTGGGTTCACTGATCGAGGCCTTTAACCAAATGTCCGGTGCTATTCACCAAAAAGTTAACTTTGCCCGTGAATTAGCTGCCGGTAACATTGAAAACCAGATAGAAGTGCTTTCGGAGAACGATGTTTTAGGGAAAGCCTTAAGAGAGGTAAAAATTAGCTTACAAACAATGGTGGGCGAGTTAAATGACTTAATCAATCAACAGCGGAATGGTATTATTGACGCTCGCTGTAAGACGGATCAATTAAACGGTATTTACGCCGAAGTTTTGAATAACTTGAATCAGGCTTTAGATGTGGTTATTGATCCCCTTAAAGAAACCATTGAAATTCTGAATCAATATGCTAACGGAAATCTTGAACATATTTTAAAAGAATTGCCGGGTGATTTGGGACAGCTTTCTGATGCGGTTCAAACCATTCAATCTAATTTAAACACATTGGTAAACGAAAGCATTAGGCAGGTAGAAGAAGCAAAGAACGGCAATTTAAAATACCGAAGCGATGCAGAAAAACTTCAAGGAGCTTATCGGGAAATTTTGGTTGGCTTTAACCAAACGCTAGAAAATATGACCTCGCCGGTTACTGAAATAAAAGATGCTCTGGAAAAATTGGCAGAAGGCGATTTACGCGTAAAGATAGAATCTGATTTTCCGGGTGAATTTAGCGCCATGAAAAATGCCTTCAACCAATCTGTAACTGCTTTACATGAAGCCTTAAGTTCAATATCGATTGCTGTAGAGCAGATTCAGGGAGGCGCTAATCAGGTGGCCGATTCCAGTCAGGCGGTTTCGCAGGGGGCAACAGAACAGGCCAGCTCCTTAGAAGAGACAACCGCTTCCATTGAAGAAATAGCGCAGCAGGCAAAGCAGAATTCAGGACATGCACTTAAAGCCAATCAAATTTCATCAGAAGCGCAAAAAGCTGCTGAACAGGGTAATTTACAGTTAGAAGAAATGTTAAAGGCCATTTTAACCATAAAAAATTCTTCAGATCAAATTTCAAAAGTCATTAAAGTGATCGATGAAATTGCTTTTCAAACTAATCTGTTGGCGCTTAATGCCGCTGTGGAAGCTGCCCGTGCCGGTGTTCATGGCAAAGGTTTTGCCGTTGTAGCCGAAGAGGTACGCAACCTGGCGCAACGCAGTGCAAAAGCAGCCAAAGAAACTGAACAACTGATTCAAAATTCAAGCCAACAGGTTAAAGATGGCACAGAGATCGCAAATAAAACGGTTGAAACTTTACAATCCATTATTCAGAACACCATTCAAGTAAGCGATTTAATTGACGAAATCGCCAGCGCTTCTACTGAACAGGTGGAAGGTATTGAACAGATTAGCAATGCTTTAAAACAAATAGATCAGGTGACCCAAGCCAATGCCGCCAGCGCGGAACAGAGTGCCACTGCAGCAGACCAGCTTTCGAGCCAGGCTAATTATTTACAGAAAATGGTTAGCCATTTTAAGTTTTACAACATAGGTAAAATAAATTCTGCAGAAGCATTCAAAGCAAATTCAAAAATGCAAATGGGAAATCAATACAAGCCCTTTCAAAACAATGGTAATGGAAACAATGGTAATGGAAAGGCTGAAGTGGCATTTGATCTGAACGATGATGATTTTGGTGATTTTTAAACCGGGAAAAAATGGAAAGTCCAGTATTAAGCAATCAAACATTTAACAAGATTCGCCGATTGGTTAAAGAGGAGTTCGGTTTAAATTTAACTGAACAGAAAAAATCGTTGGTCCTGGCGCGGCTGCAAAAACTTTTAACCCAGAATTCATTTAATGATTTCGATTCCTATCTTGGTTTTTTATTAAAAGATAAAACCGGCCAGGCCTTATCCGATTTTATTAATAAAATGACCACAAATCACACCTATTTTAATCGTGAGTCTAAGCATTTTGATTTTTTGAGAAAATTTGTTTTTCCCCAATGGTTGCCAGTTATCAAAAGTTATAACCCCACAAAAAAGATAAGAATCTGGTCGGCAGGTTGCGCCAGTGGAGAAGAACCATATCAGTTAGCCATGGAATTAATCGATTTTTTTGGTTATTCGCAACTGAAAGAAAAAGTAGCTGTGTTAGCCACAGATATTTCAACCGAAGCCCTGATGCAGGCCCGGCAGGGCATTTACAGCAGAGAAAATGTTTTCAATTTACCACCAGCCTATGTCCCTAAGTTCTTTTTACCAAAAGGCGCTAACCAGTATGTCGTTAAACCAATGTTAAAAGATTTTATTCTTTTTAAAAGATTAAATTTAATTCGCACAACTTTCCCTTTTAAAAATCGTTTTCATGTTATTATCTGTCGCAATGTAATGATTTATTTTGATCAACCAACAAAGGATCAATTGCTTGAAAAGTTTTATCAATTTCTTGAACCTGGCGGGTATTTGTTAATCGGGCATTCAGAAAGCCTGATGCAAAGAGATAAACTATTTAAATATGTCCAGCCGTCGATTTATCAAAAGGCATTGAAGCATGAAGGAAATTAAAGTATTGATTGTTGACGACTCGGCATTAGTTCGACAAGTACTTTCTAGAGGCCTGGAGCAGGACGCTTCAATTGAGGTCGTGGGTACGGCCGCCAACCCTTACAGAGCGGTTGAATTGATTAATAAATTTCACCCTCAGGTTTTAACCTTAGATGTGGAAATGCCCCGCATGAATGGCATCGAATTTTTAAAACGTCTGATGGTTAAGCATCCCATGCCGGTTATTATGGTCAGCTCATTAACTATGAAAAATTCAAGTATTACTTTGGAAGCGCTGCATTACGGAGCCATCGATTTTGTCCTAAAACCAAATAGCAACATACGTAACGGACTCCAGTTAATGTTAGATGAATTGCGTCTAAAAATTAAACAGGCGGTAAAAGCTAACGTCAAACCATTAGTTAAAACATTTCAAAATGCCACGACCAATAAAGTAACAATAAATCGTTCTTTGAAATCTTCCGAAACTGTAATCGCCATCGGGGCATCGACTGGAGGCACAGAAGCTTTGCTGACCTTACTTAAATCAATGCCGGCGGATGCACCGGGAATGGTTGTTGTTCAACATATGCCGGCCGGCTTTACAGAACTGTTTGCTCGACGGTTGAATGATTTAACAGAACTACAAGTAATAGAAGCTGCAACCGGTGATCAACTGAAACCAGGCAAAGTGCTTATTGCTCCGGGCAATTACCACATGCAACTCATTAAGATTGGCAAAACATTTCAGGTCATCTGCAGAGGTGGAGAACGGGTTAATGGGCATCGGCCCTCCGTAGATGTGTTATTTCGCTCAGTCGCCCGGCATGCGGGCGCCAGTTCCATCGGCATTTTATTAACGGGTATGGGGAAGGACGGAGCAGAAGGTTTATTAGAAATGCGTAAAAACGGGGCCAGAACTTTAGCCCAGGATGAGGCGACTTCAGTGGTTTTTGGTATGCCGCGGGCGGCCTATTTAAACGGTGGCGCCGAACGTTTAGCCAATATTTATGAAATTCCAAAATTAATTGAAGCTTACATGGAAAGACGAATGTGAATAAGGAGTTGATTTGCGGCGTGGGAGATATTGTTATTACCAACCAGCCCCAGGCCGTCATTAAAACTTTTGCCCTGGGTTCCTGTGTAGCGGTAATATTTTATTCTCCGCAGTTTAAGCTGGCCGGCATGGCACATGTGGCTTTGCCCGATTCGAACGTGAATCCACAAAGAGCAAAACAAAAACCCGGTTATTACGCAGATACTGCCATTTTTTACTTAATACAGGAACTTAAAAGGAGTGGCATCAAGAAAAATAGTCAGATATGGATTAAACTGATCGGAGGAGCCAATATTCTGGATAAAAACCATAAATTCAACATTGGTAAACGAAATATTCTGGCCATTAAAAAACTTTTGTGGCAGTTTAAATTAGGTGCCATTGCCGAAGATGTGGGGAAGGATTACAGCCGAACAGTGACCTTATTTGTGAATGATGGAAAAATAATGATTTCCTCCCCCGGTCAGCCGCAAAAAATTTTATGATAAAAATTGAGGAGGGAAAATGTTCAAAATTCTTATTGTTGATGATTCCGCTACAGCACGGAAGCTAATTAAAAAAAGCATTGAAATTTGTGGCCTCACTGATGGGCAATTTTTGGAAGCCAGCAACGGCAATCAGGCGTTAGAAATTTTACACCAGCAAATGGTAGATTTGGTTTTTACAGACCTGAATATGCCGGAAATGGATGGGACTTCTTTGCTTAAAAGAATCAAAGCTTCACCCAAATTGAACCATCTGCCAGTTGTTGTAATTACTAGCCTGAAAAATCAGGCCGCAGAAAAATTGCTTATTGCCGAACATGCGTTTGCCGTGTTAGCAAAACCTTTAAAGCTTCCTGAGGTACATCAGGTTTTGCAACAGGTTATGAAATCCGCTTGGCAAGAGGAGTTGTTATGAAAAACCTGAATCTGTTAAATGCCTTGGATAAAGCCATGGCGGAAACGGCAGAACAGTTATTTTTTCAGGAACTGTCCGAAATGCACAAGGAAAACGTTAATGATGTTTTCGGAAACGGTGATTTTCTGGTAGAAGTTAACATAGTAGAACCTTTTAAAGCCCGTTTCTATTTTTTGTATGAACAAAAGTTTGCAGAACAGATGGTAACAGAAATGTTGGGTGAAGTAATCGATAGTCACAAACAGCTTATCGATGGCTTAAAGGAACTAAGTAATACCATCGCCGGCAAGTTCATGGCAAATTACATCCAGGATCAGCAATTTAGAATTGGACTGCCGAACTTTAAATCCTCTTCTGGAAAAACGAAATTGCCTTTTGAACAAATTTACAATTACTACTTTGATGAAACTAAAATTGGCGTGGCATTGCAGCCGGAATAAATTTAACTGCAATGAGGAAAATATTTCTCTTTAGTAATTTTTAAGAATGAACAAAATTTAAATAATTGCCCGTTTTTTCTGTAATTGAACTGATTAGAAGTTGATGGCACGTTTTTTGAAACAACACTCAAAAAAAGAGGTATGGTGATGTTAGAAAATAAACGAATCCTGTTTGTGGAAGATTCACCTACCATGCGCCGAATTATTGCCAATTCATTACGGCAATTAGGTGTAAAAGATTTTGAAGAAGCTGAGAATGGATTGGATGCATTGGAAAAGTTGCATGAATCTGAATTCGATTTACTAATGACCGACTGGAATATGCCGGAAATGAATGGCGCCGAGTTAGTTGAACAGGTACGAAAATTGGAAAGATTCAAAAATCTGCCCATACTCATGGTTACCACACGCGGTATGGAAGAAGATGTATTGAAGGCTATTCAATTGGGTGTAAATGGCTACATTGTGAAACCTTTTACGCCGGAAATATTAAGCAATAAATTAAATGATCTTTTCCAAAATTCTTAATCTGGGGGAGCTATGGATAAAGTAAATGGTATAGGGGATTTAATTAAAAAAATTGAAGGATTACAACTTTCAATTAAAATTAATGACGATACTAAGCCTGTTATCAATGATCTTTTTCAGTTTATTAAAGATATCATCCCCTTAATGTTGGAGGTTAATGCCTTTAGCAAAGAAGGAACGAATAAAGTTCCCTCGGCTACGGATAATCTTAACAAAGTCTCTAAAACGACTGAAATGGCAGCCCAGGAAGTAATGGATCATCTGGAAAATATTATTGGTGAATTAGATGAATTAAAGTCAATAATAACAGATTGTAACTTAACTAAAGCAGTCGTCAGAAAGATAGAAATAGTACAAGATAAAGTACAAAATGTGTTTTATAGTTTTCAATTTCAGGATATTACCAATCAGCAATTAGAATATGTAAACAGAATTTTAAATGCCATTTATCAGAAATTTGTTGATTTGTTCGATTCCTCTTTACGGATTAAAGGCAATACGATATTTGGGAAAGGATTAATGGATGCCATTCAAGCCGAAATGAATAAAGAAAAATCGACCTCCTTTAACAAACAAACTACGGAGATTGTAAGGCAAAATACTGTGACTCAGGAAGCTATTGACAAATATTTTAAGTGAGAGTGAAGTTATGAAAAACGATGGAATTTTTAACAGGGATCAGAGCTCGGTTTTTAAAAATATCAGCAGTATTAAACCCATTAAAAATAAAATTATAAAGAAGGATCAGGTTGTCGTTGGTTCAAAAAGAAAAATCGAGCATAGCCTCCGCGTTTCAGAATCGCATCACGATGGAAAAATTACTCCCATTTTTAATGCAGATGAGCTGATCGGCATCATATATGAGTGCAGTTGTGGTAAAGTTGCGCAAATTTTGTTCGATTTTGAGGAATCAAGTGAACATCAACAACATTCAGCAACAGGTTAATGGTTGTGGAAAAAATTAAAATTACAATAAGCAAAGATGAATTAAGTGCCTTTTTAACGATTCCTGTTAAAGGGGCGACTTTCCCCGACAAACAGGCACTAATTTCGGCTATTCAAAAGGCAGGCATTCAATATGGGCTCTTGTCAGAGAAACTAACCCAGATAGTGGAAAAAAAGGAACCGGTGTTTGAAGAATTAATTGCCAGTGGCAAACCTCCCGTAAAAGGCCAGGATGCTCATTTGATCTGGGAAATTGCACTGCCTGGGGTTGAAAAGGAAAATATTGTCAGCAACGAAAGTATAAACCGCGTCGATTTTAAAAAAACGCTTCATTTTATTCCAGTCCATAAAAGTCAGATAATGGTGCGCAAAGTTCCGGCGACTTCCGGGGAGGAGGGAATTACTGTTACCGGAAAAAAAATCCCCTCTTTAGGCAATGATGTTGAACTTCCCAAAGGAAAGAACACCGAAATTTCTGAGGATGGCCTGGAACTTCGCGCAACTATTGATGGCTCTGCATATTGGCAAAATGGTCTGGTACATGTCGATCAGGTTTTTCATGTCAAAACAGATGTCAATTATGGTACGGGCAATATCAAATTCAATGGCCCGGTAATCATTGATGGAGACGTCCGATCCGGTTTTAGAGTTGAAGCTCGTGATTCCATTGTGATTAACGGGAATGTGGAAGCAGCACACATTTATTCGCAACAAGGGGATGTTACAATAAAATATGGAGTAGTAGGTAAAAAACGTGCTAAGATTTTAGCTGCTGGTAATTTGGTTTGTGGATTTATTCAGGATGCAACGGTTGGGGTTCGGGGAGATGTACTGGTTTCCCATTACATTATTAATTCCGATGTTTCGGCAGGAGGAAAAATAATTGTAAAAGGAGTCGAAGGACAAATTCGAGGAGGAATCCTAACCTCTGAAAAAGGCGTTGAGGCCAATATCATTGGCTCCGAAAGGAATATTTACACCGAGCTGAAAATTTTTACGCATACACAAAATAGTTCGCAAAAAAAATTGTGGGAATTAAGCCGTTTAAGAACCGATCTGGCTTTACGCATTTCTACACTGGAAAAACGATACAAATTTTTACAGATTTTGAAAAAACAGGTTAATAGCCTTTCTGAAGAGAAGATTGTTGAAATCAAATTTCTTGAAAAGGAAATAAAAAGGTTACGTTCCCGATTGATGCAATTGGATGATGAAGAAATTTTATTGCAGAAAGAATCGGCTAAAGAAAGATTAACCATGGAAATCATCGTTGAGGAAAAGCTTTACCCCAATATTCATATCGATATTAATGGAGTTGGCTTCCATTCAGACGAGACCCTTAATCGTGTTCGCATTTATCGGCTTAAAGACGAAATTATTGTGGAATCTTTAAATGGAATGGAAAATAAAGAGTACGATATTTTTGTACCATCCGTTAAAAAATAAAAGAGGACAAAATGCCAGATAAAAAAATAAATATTGGTGAAGTAGCCATTCAGCTGAGTGAAGTTGTATTCCTGATTAATCAGGTAACAGATTTTGGCGTGGCTCTGGATATGATTCTTGATACTTGTGTAGAATACTTTAAAATTCCTCATGTGGGTATTGCCCGCTTTAAAGAGGAAGAAGAAAACTTTGTGATTGTAAAAAGCCGCAACTTTGATCCGTTGTTGGAAAAAATTTTGCGCTTTAATTTATTGACGCAAATAAACAATTTTATCGTGCGTAAGGAACGGCCATCCGTTTTTCGTAATATTGGCAATAAGATCAAGATTGGTGAAGAACTTCATTCATTAGAAAAAAAACTTAAGACCATTTACATATTTCCTTTCCGCTTTCATGAAAAAATCAATGGTTTCTTAATTGTCCACATTTACGAATCTGAACCTGATCCTTCAATGACAATACTGAGGGTGTTAGGTAATTTTGTGAATTTGATTGCGCCCATATTCCATGTTTTTGGCCCCCTAAAAAAACATCAACGCAGATTTGAAAACATCATTAGTAAAATCATAAAAGACAGAATTCATGAAGCGCGTTTGGGTGTTTTCCCGGTGTCTTTTGCCATTTTTCGTTTGCAACTCTGGCACGAAATGCTTTCCCCTGTAGCATTGCAGGATATTGTTCAAACGTATCAAAAAATTTTTGATGAAAAATTGGGGCGCCTGGGCGATATTATTTGGTTAACGCTGGATACAGCTTTTTTTATTTTCCCTAATGCTGATTTATTCACCATCGAAAGCTTGTGCAACAGTTTGAAAGAAGAGCTGGAAAAAAATTTCAGTCAACAATCGGACGGTGTGCAAATTAATCTGAAATACGTTTCTATTAGCTATCCACAGACGGGTAAAGAAGGGTATGAAGTCATTAATCAATTATGGATTCGCCTTTTTGATGAATTGCGTTCGGAAGTCGTCATGAATCATTAAAAATGTGTTAAAAAAGCCGACCTATAATGTAGGTATACAAAATATGATTTAGGGAAAGCAGTGTTTACAGACAAAGCAATTTTGATCGTAGATGACGATCCTGCCATTGTGGAGATGATTTCTGAAGGCTTGCAGGAACACAACTTTAAAGTGATTACTGCATCCGATCCGGAAGAAGCGCTAAAAAAATGCAAATTTGAGCCTTTAGGCCTGGCCTTACTAGACCTGGATTTAGGCTACCAGAAAATGAATGGGATTGAACTGGGCATCAAATTGTTGGAGTCCTTCCCTGATTTAATAGTTGTTATCATGACCGGATACCACAATATCAAATATGCCATCCAGGCCATGCGGGAATTTTCTTTCCATTACATGATTAAACCTTTTAGAATCGATCAAATTATTTCGTTATTTGAGAGAGCTTCTTATGAATTGGAGTTGAAGGCAGAAAATCAACAACTAAAAGAACAGATAAAAATTTTACAAAAAGAAATTAATCGCCTTAAAAAAGTATTAAACGATATCCGTCCTGAAGAGGCCAATTTATCAGTAGCTGCAAAAGAAAAAGAATTGCGTCAAAAGTTAAAGAATAAACAAGCGTTGAATTCCTACCAGCGGCAAAAGGGATAAACTAGTCAACTGTCTAAAGAATCATTGAAATTTTCCGATAGCTAACAAGTAACTTTTAATTAAAAATAGAAATATGGCAACCTGTTAAAAAGTTGTCAGTATTTTGGAAATCAAAGACTTATAAATTAATTGTGACTTTGGAAAACAGGGAAGCGCAAACTGGCGGGAGAAAATGGAAAATCATAAAATTCTTGTTGTAGATGACGACGACCACCTGAGATTAGTATTGCAGGAAACATTAAAATCATGCGGATATCAGGTATTGGTGGCTGCTTCCGGCAATGAAGCGGTAAAAATTTTAGATCGGGAAAAGGTTGATCTGTTAATAACGGATTTAATGATGCCTGGCATTAAAGGTGTGGAATTAGTTGGCCTGGCAAAAGAGAAACAACCTCAAATTGGAGCCATCGTAATTACCGCTTATGGTACCATCGGTCGCGCTGTTGAATCCATGCAAAAAGGCGCTTTCGATTTTATTACCAAGCCTTTTTCCATTAATCAAATTGAATCTCGTGTTAAGCGCTTTTTTGAATTTCAGAATCTGCAAAAAGAGAATATTGTTTTAAAAAAGAAATTAGAAAAATACCACATCGATCATAAAATAGTTGGACAAAGCGCTTCCATCAAAGAAGTACTGGAATATATCGATATTGCAGCCAATAGCGATGCCACGGTATTTATTCGAGGAGAAAGTGGTACGGGAAAAGAACTTGTGGCGCAAGCCATTCACGATCGATCCGATCGGGCGGAAAAACCATTCAGGAAAATTAATTGTGCGGCCGTGCCCGAAACATTATTCGAAAGTACATTGTTCGGGCACGAAAAAGGAGCTTTCAGCGGCGCTTATCGTCAACAGAAAGGGATTTTTGAAGAATGCCACGAAGGCACCATTTTGTTGGATGAAATAAGCGAAATTCCTTATGCCTTACAGGCTAAATTATTGCGAGTTTTACAGGAAATGAAGATTACTCGCGTGGGCAGTACAGAAGAGATTTCCATTGATGTGCGGGTTATTGCTACTACGAATCGCGATATTGATGAATTGATCAACTCTGGCAAGTTTCGAGAAGATCTGTTTTTTAGACTGAATGTATTTCCCATCACCCTGCCACCTTTAAGAGAACGCAAAGAAGATATTCCATTGATCATAGATCATTTTCTGACTATTTACAAAGATAAATATAAATTTAAAAGCAAAAAGATTGCGCCATCCTTAATGGAAAAAATAATGGATTATGCCTGGCCAGGAAATATTCGTCAATTAAAACATATGTTGGAAAGAGCAATTTTGTTCTCTGGTAAAGAAGAATTGATCACTGAAAAACACTTTAAATTTGAGGAAGAAGGAAATCGTTCCAATAACCAGGGAAAGAACGGCTCGCTGGATGTTATGCCTCTGGCAGAAATGGAGCGTAAGCTGATTTTTGCTGCCCTTAAAAAAACAAATAATCATAAAACAAAGGCTGCAGAATTGTTAGGTATTACCGTGCGAACGCTACGTAATAAATTAAATGAATACAAAGAACAAGGGATTGAAGAGGTATCATGAATCGTATTGAAACTATTGCATCTGGTGAATTTTTTGTTACCAATAAAACCGATATTAGCGCTCAGGCATTTTTAGGTAGTTGTGTAGGGCTGGCCATTTTAGATACAGAAGCGGAAGTGGGGGGGATTTACCATATTCTTTTACCAGAACCTTCCAGTAAAATAAGCGTCCCAGATCCCAAAAAATACGCTTTAACCGGACTGCCACTTTTTTTGCAAGAACTGGAGAAAACAGGTGCCCGACGGGAGAATATGAAAGCCTATTTAGGCGGAGGTGCCCTGATGGGAGACGTGTCGGATATTGACCTGGCTTTTGATTTTGGCGGACGTACCACCGAACTAGTTGAAAAATTTTTAACCGAAAATAAAATTGAATTGGTTCAGGAAGAAACAGGCGGCTATTTTGGCTACAAAATGACGGTTGATTTTTTGAATTTTAAGGTGGACCTTAGCCTGACGGGTTCCAATTTTATGCAACGCCGTAAGCACGATGTAATTCCGGAACTAGAAGATATTGATTCAGTGATACAAAAGATTAAACCAATCCCTCAAATCGCTTTAAAAGTAATCCGCATGATACATTCTTCTGAAGTTTCGATGGCGACAATTGGTGAAGAAATTAGGCAGGATCAGGTGCTTACAGCCAAAATTATTAATCTTTGCAATTCCGCTTATTTTAATCCCAAAAACAAAATTGATAATATCGATCAGGCAGTTGTAATGTTGGGCGAAAGGCGAATTTTATTACTGACTTTCTCCATCTTTACGGAGTACTATTACAAAGATGCGGACAATGGATATTCTTTGTGTAAAGGCGGATTATTTCAGCATGCCCTGGGCGTCGCTAAAGCAGCTGAAGAAATTGCCAGAGAAACCAAAAAAATAGAAGTCGAATTGGCCTACACGGCCGGATTATTGCATGACATTGGAAAAATTGTACTTGACCAGTGGGTCGATCATTTTTATCCCATGTTTTACCGAAATTTGTACAATGATCAAAATCTTTCTTTAGTTGATGTAGAACGAAAAGTTTTTCAGATTGATCATACTGAGGCTGGCGCTAAACTGGCAAAATTGTGGGATTTACCAGAAAGGCTTGCTTATACTATTGAATTTCATCACCAGCTTGATAAATATGATGCCTATCCATACTTAATGCACATAATCAATCTGGCTAATCTGTTGGTTAGTTCCTTTAAAGCGGGCCTGGTGCTTACTAAATTTGAAGAAAAAAGTTTGATGGCTTCCGTTCAGCACCTGGGGCTGGATTCTAACCAGATTTTACATATTCTGGAAAGAATACCGTTTAATAATTTACATTCATTTTCGGAAAAATTGTAATAACCGGGTCCCTGATAGAATTTATCCCTCAAATGGAGCATTGTTTAAAAAACGATGCTCCATTTTTATTTTTAATTTTCTCCGTTCTCGCTGTTCTCTCTTTTTTCAGGTTTTAGATTTGCTTCCATCAAAGCGGGAGGAAAGATTTAATTGCGAGAAAGGAAATATTTTCCTCAAGCCTTCTAAGTTAACTTGATGTGCGATGGTTTTAGTTTAATTTCAAACTTTTCTAATTTAAGTAAAAATAATAATTAATGTCGAGAAAACCTTTGCCTTCATCAACCAGTAAAAAAGTTGGCACAGGCCTTGTATTAATAGAAGCGGAGGTAAAAGATGAAAGTATTTGAATTACAGAATTTAGGATTGGTTAAAAAATCGCTGGATGTTTACACAAAGCAACATGAAGCGATTGCCAAAAATATTGCCAATGCCAATAATCCTAATTACCGACGAGTAAACACCGATTTTTCAGCCGAATTAAAAACACGAATGGAAGGCATTTTAAAGGCTGATAAAGATCGGCACATTGCTATGCCCACTCAGGTTCAAAGCAAAGTGAAAGAGAATGATTCAAGCCAGAAAGAAGTGGATTTAACAAGAGAGATGGGCGAATTGGCAGAGAACCAGATTCGGTTTGAATTTGCCAGTAAAGTACTGGCTATCAATTATCGGATGTTAAACGCCAGTATTACTGGGAAAACTCAGTAAGGGAGTAAACCATGAAAGCAAATGGAATTTTTTCGGCTATTAAATGGACCATGTCTGGCTTAAACAGCCAGGTCCGAAAAATGGATGTGATTGCCGAAAATATTGCCAACGCGGAACGGGCGCCTGATAAAAATGGCAAGCTTTACCATCGTAAGATGATTGTTGAAGAAAAAGGTACCCGTATTCGCCGTCCGGAATTTTTAAACCAACTTTCTTTAAAAATGCGTAAAAATTCTAAAAATCATTTGCCCTCAATGATTGAAACCGATGGCCCGATCAAAGCCAAACCTGGACAACCTTTAAAAGCAAAAATCGTTGAGGTTAAGGGCGAAAAACTGGTTTACAATCCAGGACATCCACGTGCTGATGAGAACGGCTACGTTCGTATGCCTAATGTCAATGTTGTAGAAGAAATGGTAGATTTAATTTCTTCATCAAGAGCCTACGAAGCAAATGCTACGGTTCTTGATGCTGCGAAAAAAATGGCTAAAAACGCACTTAACATTTAGGTGAAGCTATGAGAATTTCTTCGAATAATTGGAGTGTCAAACATCTGGAAAAGGCTTACCAACAGGTAAGTCCTAAGGTTCAAAAACCGGATGAGACCAAATCGGTTGAAAAATACAGCCGACTTAGCAAAATAAAAGGCTTTAACAAGAGCAAAAACCTGGTTCCGGCCGATATCCTGAGTAAAGAGGAAAAAATTACCTTAAAGCGCCTTTTTGAATACGACATGAGCTTTAATTTTTATGGTAAATCAAATGCTCAAAAAATATTGTCTGGCATGTTACTGGATGTAACAGGATAGGAGAAAGACCATGGCAGGAATTGAAAAACTACAAAGTGTTAATATCCGGGAATTGCAGGGCCGAAAATCTGCAGCTGTTGAAAAACAAAATAGTGCAGATTCTGCCAAAATTAAAAGTTTTGGCGACACCATCAGTGAATTTGTAAAAGCAGTAAATGATTCCCAAAAAAATGCCGCCAGCGAAGTGGCTGATATTATTCAAGGCCGGTCACAAAATTTGCACCAGGCTATGGCCACTTTAGAAGAGGCCAAACTCAGTTTTCAACTGATGTTGGAAGTGCGCAATAAATTATTGGAATCGTATCAGGAATTATCACGCATGCAGGTTTAAGGCCTAAAGCAGGAAGAGGTTTAGCATGAATCAGGTAGCTGGTAAACTCTGGCAAATTTTTCAGCAATATTCCTTAAAACAAAAAATGGTCATTAGTACTGTACTATTGTCATTTATTTCGGCCTTGATCGTACTAATTTTATGGGCCAACCGTACAGAGTATGATCTATTATTTGCCAATTTGAGTTCGGAAGCGGCCAGTTCCATCGTCAGTGATTTAAGGGAATCCCAGATTCCATACCGGATTGAAGACGGGGGCAAAAGCATTTACGTTCCTAAAGAATCCGTTGCAGAACTAAGGCTAAAATACGCACAGGCTGGTTATTTAAAAGATTCTATTACCGGCTACGAGTTATTTGAAAACAATAAGATGGGAATGACCACTTTTATGCAGCGATTGAATATGAAGCGTGCTCTGGAAGGTGAGTTAATGCGCACCATCAATCAATTTGATGAGGTACAAAGTTCGCGCGTGCATCTGGTTATCCCGGAAGATCGTTTGTTCGAAGAAAACAAAAAAGGCAGCGCTTCTGTAGTGCTTAATTTAAAACCGGGAGCAAGCCTTAATAACATGCAGTTGAGAGGAATTGCCTCTTTGGTTGCTAATAGCGTGGAAGGCATTGAACCGGAAAATGTTGTAGTTATGGATTCAAGAGGGGATGTTCTTTTAGAAGGAAAAAAGGAAGACAATTTACTGACCAATGTTAGCGGCCAGTACCAGATGCAGCAGGCATTAGAAAAAGCGCTGCAGGAGAAAGTAAAAAGCATTGTGGCAGGCGTCGTCGGTCCGGAAAATGCTGTGGTAAAGGTAACCGCAGAACTCGATTTTGATCAGATTGAAAGAACGCGTGAAGAATACGATCCGGAAAGCAAGGTATTGCTGAGTCAGGAAGAATACATTGAATCATCAAATGATCAGGTTGATTCCCTAAATAATTATACTGTTCGCAAAGTGACTTCTAATTATGAATTGAGTAAGACCATCGAACGCTATGTCTCCAATTCCGGAAATATTAAACGGTTAGCGGTTGCGGTGCTGGTAAATGGTAAATATGAGAAACAAACGGATGAAAACGGTAATGTACAAATGGTTTATCAACCCAGGAGTGAAGAAGAATTGAATCAAATCGCTGCTCTGGTTAAAAGTGCAGTCGGTTTCAATGAAGATCGCGGCGATGTGGTTGAAGTACAGAACATGCAATTGGTTAACCATCAACCTGAAGTAGAAGAACCCAAATTAATCGATCAAATAGGCTTCGATTTTTGGCAACAATTAATCACATACGCTTTAATTGCGCTTGGTTTGCTGTTGGCTTTCGTTTTGTTACGCAATTTGCTCAAAACCAGCATCAATAACTTAATAATTCCAGGGCCTGAAGGAACACCAGCCCTGACAAACGGCCAGGATGATGAAAAACAGCAATTGAGCGCTCCGGAAAACGCCCAGCAGGAAGCTCCGGCGTTAACTGGAAACGTGGCGGGTGAGGAACTGTTAGCCCTGCCGGAAGATATGTTCATGAAAAAATTGAGCCCGGAAGCCAGAGCAAAACTGATGGCAAATGATAAAATGACTAGTGAAGTTTACAAGTTTGTAAGCGAAAAACCGGAAGATGCGGCTAAGTTGGTTCGTACCTGGTTATTGGAAGAAAATAAAAGGTAAACAATTATGGCAGAAATCACTGTTCCAAGAAAAAAGATTACCCCGGTACAAAAAGTAGCCTTGCTGATGATTGCACTTGGCGTGGATAAAGCTTCTAATGTGCTCAAAAATTTAAGCGAAGCTGAGGTGGAAAAAATTTCGGTTGAAATGGCTCGTCTGCAAAATGTTCCGGCTGAAACCGTGAGTCAGGTATTGGTTGAATTTTATGAGATGATGATGGCCAATAAGTTCATTGTGCAAGGTGGCATCGATTATGCCCGTGAATTGCTGGAAGCAGCTTGGGGTAAAAAGAAAGCAGAAGAGGTGATTAAAAAAGTCGAAGCAGAAACCGAAGTCAGCGCTTTTTACCTGTTGCAAACCGTCGATGATAAGCAGTTGCTCAACTTTTTACAAAATGAACATCCGCAGACCGCGGCGCTCATTTTATCTAATTTAAAACCCCGGCAAGCAGCAGCAATCATCTCCGAAATGCCGGAAGAAATGCAGTATGAAATTGCCTATCGAATTGCGACAATGGAAAAAACTTCGCCGGAATTGGTGGAAGATATTGAAAATGTATTGCGTGAACAACTGGGTAATCTGTTCGGTGGAAACCTGAGCAAGACAGGCGGTGTGGAAACGGTTGCCGAAATATTGAACTCTGTCAACAGAACTGCGGAAAAGAATATTTTAACCCACTTACGTGAACGGGATGCGCACCTGGCCGAAGAAGTTACCAATTTGATGTTCTTGTTTGAAGATATTGTTCATTTGCCCAATGCGACCATTCAACGAATTCTTAAAGAAGTGGATTCCAAAACACTTGCCCTGGCTTTAAAGGCAACCAGCAATGAATTAAAAGGGCGTATTTTCAAAAACATGTCGGAAAGAGCGGCCAAAATGTTAAAAGAAGAGCTCGATTATCTTGGCCCTGTAAGGATTAAAGATGTGGAACAGGCTCAGAAAGAAATCCTTGAAGTTGCTCGCCGTCTGGAAGAACAGGGTGAAATTATGCTGGTCAGAGGCGAAGAAGAAGAATTGATTGAATAAAGGGAAAGAGTATGCTGCAGTTCAAAATAAAAGTAAAAAAGCCCATTAAAGGAATTGAGCCGCAAATTATTGAAAGCGGTTCGTCTACCGGCCCAAAATCGCCTGAAGACAAAAAGACTTCTGCTGTGGTTGAAGCGCAGAAAATCAAGATTTTAAAAGACCGTATTAAAATTCTGGAACTTGAGTTACAAAAAGCCAGGGAAGAATCCTTTAAAGCTGGTTACGAAGAGGGCAAACAAAACACTTTACGCGTGGCCAACGAAAGGATTGCACAGGCGCGCAATGAAATTGAACGTGTGAAATCGGAATTCAAAGAATCGCTTGAAAAGATTGAGAAACCCTTACTGGAGCTGGCTAAAAAAATGGCTTCCAAAGTACTGGACCTGCAGCTTAGCCTGACTGAAGAACATGATCAGATTTTACTCAATCAATTACGCAAAATGTTGCAGGAAGTGCAAAATGAAAAGAACGTGACCGTAGAAGTGCATCCTGAACAACTACCAGATCTACAAAGTACGGACATCAAAGAGGCATTACGATTACCCAAAGAAATGGAAATGACTTTTGTAAAAGGCAAAAATTTAAAGAAGGGCGAAGCGTTCATTTCGACCGATCAGTTTTATGTTGATGGTAAGTTTAATTCGCAAATAGAAGAATTAGCCAATCAATTAATGCATGAGGATAATAAATAATGCTGACATTGCAGGAACGATTTCAAAAACATTTTGAGCGACTTTCAGATTTAAACCCCATTTCGGTAGATGGTAAGGTTAAGAAAATAACCGGCGTGGTTATTGAAGCAACCGGTCGCAATGGCAGTGTTGGCGATGTTTGCGAAATTCACACCAGACAGAACAAAAAAATAATAACCGAAATCGTCGGTTTTAAAGACAATACCATTTTGTTAATGCCCCTTGGTGAAACCCTTGGCGTGGCAACTGGCAGTCGTGTAAAACGGCTGACCATTCCTTTAAAAGTTCAAGTAGGCGATGTTTTGTTGGGCCGGGTGCTGGATGGCCTTGGTAATCCCATGGATGGGAAAGGCCCAATCGTTAGTAAGCAGTTCAGACAGGTGTTCAACTACCCGCCCAATCCGTTGAAACGCAAACGAATTGTTGAACCGCTTTCAACAGGCATTCGGGCCATTGATGGGCTGATTACTCTGGGCAAAGGTCAACGTGTTGGTATTTTTGCCGGAAGCGGTGTAGGTAAAAGTGTTTTAATGGGCATGATGGCTCGTTACACCAACGCCCATGTTAATGTAATTGCACTAATTGGCGAACGGGGGCGTGAAGTCCGTGAATTCATTGAACGCGATTTAGGCTCGGAAGGCTTGAAACGCTCGGTGGTGGTAGTGGCTACTTCAGATCAGGCTGCCACGGTACGCATCAAAGCGTCATTGATCGCCACGACTATCGCCGAGTATTTCCGCGACCGCGGATTGGATGTTCTTTTATTGATGGATTCTTTAACGCGAGTAGCCATGGCCCAGCGGGAAATCGGTCTGGCTATTGGCGAGCCGCCAACCACCAAAGGCTACACGCCCTCGGTATTTGCTTTAATGCCGCGGCTGCTGGAAAGAGCAGGAAATTCAGACAAAGGCAGCATAACCGGGCTTTACACCGTTCTGGTGGAAGGAGGGGATTTCGATGAACCGGTAAGCGATACGGCGCGCTCCATTTTAGATGGTCATATTGTACTTTCACGCAGGTTAGCCACCCACGGACATTTTCCGGCCATTGATGTGCTGGAAAGCGTCAGCCGTTTACGCAATGAGGTAACCCAACCGGAACATCAGGAAATGATCAATAAAATCCTGGAAACTATGGCCATCTATCGGGAATCAGAAGACTTAATCAATATCGGCGCTTACAAAAAAGGCACCAATCCAAAACTCGATGCAGCGATTGAAAAAATCGAAGCCATAAATCAGTTCTTAAAACAAAATGTCAATGAAAAATCAACATTTGAACAAACGTTAGACAAAATGAGAATGCTGGTGTGAGGGTAAAATGGCCAGATTAAAAAATTTTAGACTGCAAAAAGTACTCGAATTTAAAGAACATTTGGAAGCGCTTGGAACGCTTGAAATGCACAAAGCCAAAGCCAGACAGAATGAAGCTGAGCAGGTTTTAGGTCAGTTACAACATTCAAAAGATCAATTGTTGCAGCAGGCCAGCGAGCAATTGCAGCAACACACGCAAATCGATCTGAACGAACTTAAAATTAAACTAAGTTATCTGGATCAACTGCACAATTCCATTGAAAATCAATACAAAAATGTTGAGAATTTAAAATCCGTTGTAGAACAGAAAAGAGCCGAATTAAACAATGCGGTAAAAGAACGTAAAATTTTGGAAACCTTAAAAGATCATTTTCAGGCCAATCAGAAACACGATATTCAAAAGGCAGAAATGGAAAAAATCGATGAAATTGCCATTCGCAAAAAGCCATCTTCAGAGGAATCCGGGGAGTAAGCAATGGTAAGGATGCTCATTTTTAGCACATTAAGCTTGCCGATTATTGTGCTGGCTATTGTTGGGGCCATTTTCCTGGTCAAACCGATGCCGCCCCAGCCTGGGCAACAGCCAGTGCAAAAATTATCTGAAAAAGAAAAGCGGATGGCAATTAAAGCCCATGCCATGGATGATTTCCGCAACAAACGCTGGGCCGATCTGCGCCATACCATGGATAGTTTATTTACCGTAATTGATTTTTTAAATGATTCTTTAAAAAGAAAACAAATGAAAATGGATACATTAGCGCAAAAAACAAGAGAATTTCAGGCCAGGTTTGAAAAAGCACAGGAAGAAATTCAGAAACTTCAGAAAAAGCTGGTAGCAAACAAAGAACAACAACAGCGAATTAAAGACCTGGCCAAGACACTATCGGGCTTAAAAGGCAAAAATTTGTCAAACATTGTGGCTAAAATGGATGATGAATCACTGATACAAATTTATCAGCAAATGAGTAATACAGCCAAAAAGAATTTATTAGCCAGTTTACCGGCAAATCGAGCCGCGGCCATAGCGCAAAAATTGTTAAAAAATTAGTTGGGTGCAGCATGAAAAATTTAATCTTTAATCCAGCACAAACAATCAAAAAAGGTTTACCAGCGAGCGCCAAAAGTGCTGTAAAAGGCGTAGTTAATATTGGTAGTGGCCTTTCCTGGAAAGCAAAACCCGGTGTTTTCTTCAACCTGTGGACAAAAACGAAACATCCGGTTAAGCCGGTATCTAAATCGCATAGGCCGATTGTTATTCCGGTAAACCAGGCTGCGGCTCCTTTGTCGGGGAATGAGCAAAAAAATGTTAACGGGTCTAAAAACGTAGCGCAAGTCATGGCCAGCAATAATGTTCCTGAACAAGCTGAAAAAAAGTTGGCTAATGCCAGTAACGTTGCAGATTCAGAACCACTAAAAAAGGTTAAACTATTAGAAACCGAGCTTAGCTGGCCAGCAGCAGCCGATACCAATTTTTTTGCGCAATTTCAAAACAATTTAAGTCCTATTGTAAATAAGCTGATTCAAGCAGCGCTTAATGCTTCAGATGTTCAGAATCAACTGGCGCTATCTTCTGCCAAAATAGTGAAAGTAAATTTTGTTGCAGCGCAGAAGGAATCCTCTCTATCGGTATTAACAAATCAAAAGACGGGCAGCCAACTGAAATGCAGTTCTACATCTGCAGGCTCAATGATTTCCCAAACAATGGACAGAAAAGCAGAGTCTTCAACT
Source organism: Caldisericaceae bacterium (assembly GCA_021160885.1). Classification (GTDB taxonomy): domain Bacteria; phylum Calditrichota; class Calditrichia; order Calditrichales; family Calditrichaceae; genus Caldithrix. The sequence goes on along the minus strand of JAGHBR010000127.1, from coordinate 10,724 downwards.
CAGGTTCGGACCTGTTCTGAACATCAGACGCTTAAAACCAGTCAGCTAACTAAACAGAGTGGTACCGTTTATCTTAAAAATCTGACTGGCCTGATGTGGCAACCGGTTGAGCAGGAGCAGGAAGTTCAAAAAATTCTTCAGCAAATAAATTTAAAACAGGCGCCGGAGCTCAATGTTCGCATTCAGGCTGTTTCGGAGAAGGACCAGACGAATTTGTTTAAAATTTCTATTGAGCCTGTTAAGCAAATCGTTAGTCAGCCGGAAGTTGTTCAATCCAATCAACCCAATCAAACGAATCAAACAATTGAACAAGCTGGTACGCAAGGTTTACCCAAACCTGCTACGTCAGAAATTTCGCTTAAAGCAAATTTAGCTGCAAATACGGCAGAACAAATGGCTTTTCAGAAAGAAAGTAATAAACCGCAGGTAAACCAATTAATCAAAACAAAAAAAGCTTTTGTTTTGACGGAACACAGCAAGACAACCGATCCTGTGCATCCAGGGCAACAACCTGGGGTTGACCATGTGTTGGGCAAAACTTTGACGCAAAAGGAAAGTCAACAGCCTTTAAATTTGATTTTGAAGGTGGAAACAGAAGAAAAAGTTCAGCAGCAAACTTCTTCTGAAATTTTACCAAATTTTCAAAAAACAAGTAATCAACCTGAGGGAACTCAAGAAACGGCGGTTGAAAATAAAAGCGACACTAAACTGTTAAAAATTCAAATTCATCAAATAGCTCATTCGTCAAATAATACATTACAAAACATGGAGTTTGTGCACCGGTACGGCACAAAAAATGTTTCCAGCATGGATCAGTTAATTGCCAGAGTTCAAGAACTGGTGGATCAGGTGCGGAGCACAAAGTTGCACAATGGATCCATTCGCATGAGTCTGGATGACACCCCGATGGGTAAAATCGATCTGAAGTTTCAACAACACGACCGGCAGCTAATCGTTGTGGTCGAAAATGAACAAATACGTAATGAACTGATCAAACTGACGCCTGTCATTCAACAAAATTTAGCTGACAAAGGAATTACCTTAAACAGTTTTCAGGTAAATGTGGGGCAATTTGCTCAATCTGATCAGCAAAAACAACTAACTTCAAAAAAGAGAGGACAAATGTTAAACCCGTTTAATTCAGGAAAGGAGGTCGGTCATCATGAATCGCAATCCACCTTAGCAAACCGAAAATTTGGTTACAACACAATGGAAATAACCGTTTAGGAGGAAAATCATGGAAGACATGATTAATTCCATCAATGCACTACAGCAGAGCAACAGCACGCAGCAAAGTTCAAAGTTGGGCAATGCCGACATGGGGAAATACGAATTTCTACAGCTATTGGTCACCCAGTTAAAAAATCAGGATCCCCTGTCGCCTTTACAAAGTCAGGAATTTGCCGCCCAGTTGGCGCAATTCAGTTCTCTGGAGCGTTTGATGGATATTGACACAAGCTTACAGCAGGGGATTGATGCTGATATGATGTTAGCTCAGACCATAAACAATACCATGGCCACCCATTTCATCGGTAAAGAAGTGGTTGCCTATGGAAACAGTTTCCCCTTGCTGACCGGGCAATCTGCGCCGCTCAGTTTTGAATTGGCTGGTGCAAGCAAAGAGGCTACCATTGAAATTTACGACGCCAATGATAACCTGGTGCGTACCATCAAAATGTCGGAGCTGGAAAAAGGTCGACACACGGTCGATTGGGATGGCAAAGACGATGCCGGGAATGCACTGCAAGGTGGGACCTATCACTTCAAGATTACGGCTCTCGATGATAAGGATAATCCGGTGAATGTTCAAACCTACACCCGTGGCATTGTTTCCGCTGTAAAATATGAACAGGGGCAACCGGTGCTGGTGGTTGATGGTAAAGAAATTTACTTTGGCGATGTGGTTCAGATTGGCTAAAGAGGTGCATCATGAAAGTATCAGAATTACAAATGCAGCAGGGAATACGGCCTTTAAAACCCATTGATGGGACAAGCCGTACTGCGCAGTCCAAAGCCGGAGCGTCGAAGGTTGATTTTGGCTCTTTGCTGCAAAATAAACTGCAGCAAAACAGTGCGCTTAAGTTTTCGGCACACGCTTTAAAACGCCTTGAAGCCAGAGAACTAAATCTTAATGAACTGGATTTGCAAAGGCTGCAACAAGGCGTGCGCCAATTGGAGGCCAAAGGTGCTCAAAATTCGGTGGTTTTGATGGATGATCGGGCCTTTGTCGTCAGTGTAAAAAACAAGACAGTGATTACCGCTATTCATCAAAATCAAAGCGATCAAAAAATATTTACCAATATTGACAGTTTAGCAATCGTTTAAAACAAAAAAATCGCAGGGCTGGTCCTTAACAGGGAGCCCTCGATCCGCGGACTGATTGAAGCGGATTAACCACTAAACTAAGGAGGGTCTTAAAATGTTGAGATCATTATTATCAGGTGTTTCAGGCTTAAGAAACCATCAAATGCGTATGGACGTAATCGGAAATAATATTGCTAATATCAATACGGTTGGTTTTAAAGGCGGACGTTTGAATTTTTCTGAAGCGTTAAGCCAGACTATTGGTACTTACCTCAATCCCATGCAAATTGGTTTGGGCATGAAAACAACTTCTATTGAAAATCTGTTTTCTCAGGGCAGTCTGGAACAAACAGGCGTATTGACAGATATGGCTATTGAAGGGGATGGGTTTTTTGTCCTTAATGCCGGCGAAGTTCGCGTTCTGACTCGTGCCGGCCAGTTCTTCTTTGATGCCGATGGCAAATTGGTTAACCATCGTGGCCTGGCCGTTCAGGGATGGATGATGACCGATCAGAATAAATCGCTCGGATTCGGAACTGGAAATTTAAGCGACATCTCCATTGACATGAACATGGTTTCAGAGCCCAAAGAGACTAAAAACATCTGGTTGTCGGGTAATTTGAACGCTGGTTTAAAAACCACCAATGAAGTTTGGACATTGGGAAGCGCTTTGACCATTGGCGGGGCCAATGCCGATGCAACTACTGATTTAAATTCGCTGGATCAGGTTAGCACGCCGCTGGTGGCAGGCGATACCATTGAAATTAGTGGAACCAATCCTGATGGCTCCACTGTAACTGCGACCTACACGTACACTGCAGGTGACACGGTTCAGGATTTATTGGATGCCATCAATGCCGCATTTAGCGGAGCAACGGCCACTATTGAAAACGGGAAAATCGTGCTGACAGATACGGAAGCGGGTGAAAGTTCAACAACCATCCGACTGACCAATGGCATTGCCAATACCGGTCGAATTGATATTGCCAATTTTGTTAATACGGTTGCCGGTGAAACCGGAAAAGCTAAAGCTTCAGCGGTGGTTTACGATTCCCTGGGCGCCAGCCACAATGTCATTTTGGAATTCACTAAAGCCGCGACAGCCAACGAATGGACCTGGGTGGCCAAAACTACAGGCGACGAAAAGATTTTAGCCGGTGGCAGCGGACGCGCCACATTTAATGAAGCTGGCATGTTAACTTCCTTCACTTTTGATGACGGCGACACGCAATTACAACTGGATCCAAAAAATGGGGCCGATATCATGACCATTGATCTCCATTCGGAAAGCGGTGAAGGCCGCATGGGCTTAACTCAGTTCGATTCGCTTTCGACATTGAGCGTAAAAGAACAGGACGGCCGCGCTGTAGGGCGCCTGGTAAGTTTGACTATTGACAATAAAGGCGTGATTAACGGAACCTTTAGCAATGGCGAAAACATGTCTTTGGCCAAAATCGCTCTGGCTCAGGTGCCGAACAAAGGCGGTTTAATCCAATTGGGTGAAGGATTGTATCAGACCAGTGTGGCTTCCGGCGCTGAACAGATTGTTGAACTGGATGATAAATCAATTACATCTATTGTGTCCGGTGCGCTGGAAATGTCTAACGTAGATGTTTCCAAGGAATTTACTGATATGATCACCACACAACGCGGCTTTGAAGCCAGCGCACGGGTCATTACAACCGCGGATCAGATGTTAGATGAACTGATACGTTTAAAACGATAACCTTTTAAGATTTGGCAGATCGGGTCGATAACCCGATCTGCTTTACTCACCTTATTACCTGAGGTTGGGGAATGAAAAGTTAGAGAGGGTAAAAAGTGGATCTAGCAACCATAATCGGAATTATTTCGGGCGTAACCCTGGTTGTGCTGACCATTATTATGGGAGGTAGTGCCGCCATTTTTATCCATGTGCCGTCGATGATGGTCGTTTTTGGCGGGGCAACGGCAGCTACTCTGATCAGCTTTCAGCTGAAAGAAGTGCTTGGTGTAATTAATGTTGTTCGCAAAGCCTTTTTTAGCGAAAAGACGGATAATGTGGCGCTTATTAACCAGATTGTAGAGCTTTCTAAAAAAGCACGTAAAGAAGGTTTACTGGCTATAGATAAAGAGGTAAGTCAAATCGAAGACCCTTTCTTGCGTTCCGGAATGGAAATGGTAGTGGATGGCACAGAACCGGAGCTGATTCGTAGTATCATGGAAACAGAACTTTCTTACCTTATGGAACGCCACAAAAGAGGCCAGGAAATTTTCTCGGCCTTCGGGGAGTACGCCCCTGCTTTTGGAATGATTGGTACCCTGATCGGTTTGATTGGTATGTTGCAAAATTTGAATGATCCGTCTCAAATTGGCGGTGGTATGGCTGTCGCTTTGATTACCACTTTTTACGGAGCTCTGGCGGCCAACCTGGTCTTTATACCTTTGGCGGGCAAATTAAAAAACAGATCCGAAGAAGAGGTGTTGATTAAAGAAATGATTATTGAAGGCGTTTTGTCCATTCAATTTGGCGAACATCCGAATACTATTCAACGCAAACTGATGAACTTTTTATCACCAAAACAAAGAATTTTTGAAGAGTAGCAGGATCATGAAGAAAAAAGAAGATGCTCCCAAAAAGGGCGCGCCGGCATGGATGACGACTTTTAGCGATATGGTAACTTTATTAATGGTATTTTTTATCATGATTCTTTCATATTCTACCATTGAACTGGAAAAGTTTAAAGGAGCGGTTAGCTCCATGAAAGGTGCTTTGGGTATTCTGGACAATATGAGAAATACAATTACCAATGAAATTCAGACAAGTAATCAGGGCAGGCAAGATTTAAAAGAACAGGTTGAAAAGAAGTTTGGGAAATTAAAAGAATTGATGGCCAATGAAGAAATGGCTTCACAAATTGCTCTGGAGATGGATGGCACAGGAATTCATATTCGTTTGGGAGATAATATTCTGTTCGATCCGGGCAAGGCAGAATTAAAGCCTGCGGCCTTTCCTATTTTAAAGGCTGTTGCCGAGGTAGTGAAAGATGATTTTAAACAAATTTTTGTGGAGGGACATACCGACAATGTGCCCATCCATACAGCAAAATATCCAAGCAACTGGGAACTCTCTGCGGCCAGGGCCTTAAGCGTGGTGCGCTATCTACATTACGTCCAAGGTATTGACGCTTCAAGGTTGGCAGCTGTGGGGTACGGAGAATATCGTCCGCTTGTGCCCAATACTACACCGGAAAACAGGGCCAAAAACAGACGCGTTGAAATTTATATCAGGTTTAATGAATAAAAGAAAGGGTGAGCAAGATGGCAGAAGAAAAAGCACCAGAAGCCAAAAATCCAACCAAATGGGGGTTAATCATTTCTTTGTTTTTTGTCCAAATTCTGTTAGCTGTGGTGCTGGTTTATTTTTTAATTTTACCAAGGTTTAGTCCGGCTTCAAGTAATAATTCTACTAAAGAAGAAATTGCCAAAACTGAGTCAAAAGAACCGGGCATTTTGGTTACTATTGACAATTTAACCATAAATCCCAAAGGAAGTTATGGCAGACGTTACGCCGTTTTTGAAGTGGCGCTTGAAGTACCCGATGAAGATGCAAAAAAGGAAATCGAAAAGTTTAAACCTAAAATTGTTGATTCTTATATTCTGTATTTACGTTCAAAAACAATTGAAGAATTGACGGTAAAATTAGATATCGAGTTAATGAAAAAGGAAATGATTGACCAGGTTAATAAAATTTTGGGAAAACCTCTGGTGCAAAACCTTTATTTTACAAGATTTGTTTTAGAATAGGTAGGAAAGCCAATGGCCAAGATCCTGTCTCAGGAAGAAATTGATGCGCTTTTAGCCAATGTTAGCACTGAATCCTCTTTTGAGGAAGAAGATAAGGGCAAGCAAAAGGTAACCGTTTACGATTTTAAACATCCTAATCTGGTTTCCAAAGAACAATTACGTTTGTTAGAAACCATTCATGAAGGACTTGCCCGAAATTTTGGCGTATTCCTCTCGGCACAACTGCGAATGATTGTGGAAATGAATTTGCTGGCCATTGATCAGATAATGTATTCCGAGTTTGTAATGTCTATTGCTCCGCCCAGTTGCATTTATGTGTGTAAAACAGAAAACCCCTCATCGCCATTTGTACTGGAAATGAATTCGCAGCTGGCCATCTTTATTGTAGAAAGATTGTTCGGTGGACCAGGCACTCCGGTAAATGAGGCCAGACCTATTTCGGTAATAGAACAAAAAGTAATGAAACGTGTGATCGACCGATTGTTAGAGGAAGTGGTTAAAAATTGGGAAATTGTCACCCACTTTGACGCTTCAACGGAACGATATGAAAGCAATCCAGAGTTTGTTCAAATTGTTCCTTCTTCAGAACCGGTGATTGTGGTTTCGTTTGAAATTAAAATCCATGGCCATTCAACCCTGATGAATATTTGTTATCCCTACATGTGGGTATCAAGCATAATATCTTCACCTGATGTGCAGGAAAAGATTCTGTTTGGAAACAAGGAAGCCACCACCGAAGAAAAAATTGTAATCCAGGAAAATTTGTACCACACCCCGGTTGATTTAAGTGTTTTGTTGGGCAAAACCCACCTTTCGATCAGGGATTTTTTGGAATTACAATTGGGGGATGTGATTTTGCTCGAAAACCGGACGGATGCCTTATTACCCGTATTAATAAATAATAAACACGCTTTTAATGGTGTGGTTGGTTTGCGTAAAAAGCGCCTGGCTGTACGAATAGATTCCATAGTAAAAGGAGAAAAAGATGAATGAGAATCAATTAATTTTAAAGTACAAAGAGCAGGTAGAGGAGTTACGGCAGGTTTTGACCAAAAGCCTGTCTGACCTTTTTCAGCGTCCTGTAATGATTGTTGAAGAGGTACAAATAAGTGATGACATTAATCAAAGCCTGTCCAGAATAGATTTCCCTAAAATTGCTCTGATGTTCCAGTCTGGTAAGGGAAATCATTCCTTACATCATTTGATTCTCTTTCCTGATAATTTTGTTTTACTCTCGTATGCCTGGATGATTAGTGAAGATCCGGCTGAAGAAGTGGACCAAAATCATCTGGATGGTCTGAAAGAAATTTTTAACCAAATTTTAGGCCAGGCCCGCATGGCCATTCCGGATGACAGCTCAAGATTTCATGTAGATAATGTACAGGTCGGCCTGGCAGAATCGCCTAAAGATGTTTACCAGGGGGCTAATGGCTTTTACGTAGCTGAAGGAAAATTTAAGCTGGATTCAGAAAGCGAATCTTTTGAAATTCAACATATGGTTTGGAGCGATACCTGGGTTGTGGGACAGGAAGAAGAACCTTCAGTTGGAGAAGAAATGGATCAGGTACAGGTAGAACCGGTAGAGTTCGGCTCTTTAGGTGGAAATGGACAGGTTTACGAGAATAATCCCAATATTGAAATGCTTTTAGATGTTAATCTTGAAATTTCTGTGGAATTGGATCGTAAGTCTATCCTGGTTTCGGAACTGTTAAAGATGGGCAAGGGGTCCATCATCGAATTCAATAAATCGGCCGGCGAACCACTTGATATTTTAGTAAATGGGCGTAAGTTTGCCGAAGGTGAAGTGGTTGTTATTGATGATAAATTTGGGGTTCGCATCACTCAGTTGATGAGTCCAAAAGAACGATTGAAAACTTTGGCCTGAAACATCGATCATATTGAGGAGTTGGGTGTTGTCTTATCAGAAATTGTATTTGGTTGTTTGTTTAATGGCTACGTTTGTGTCTTTGGGTGCAGCACAAACGCATTCTGCTTTATCTGACACCAGCGCGCAAATGTCCGATTCTTCTTGGCAGTGTGCGCAACAGTTTAATCAAACGCCTTCCTTAACCGGGCATTACATTAAACTGTTGATACTTACATTTGCGTTGCTGGTGATTTTTTATTTTGCACTGCGTCTGATGCGAAAATTTCAATACGGAAATAATCCACACAAAAAAGAACAAATTCTTGTTTTAAGTAAAAATTACCTGACTTCAAAACATAGCCTGTGGATTGTGGCGATTAATGGAACTAAATATTTGTTGGGTGTGACAGATCATGCCATTAACCTGGTTGACAAATTAGGGCCTGTAAGTGAACAGGAACTACAGTCCGGCATACCTTCAAGCCTGCCTGCCTTTGGAAATTTTTTAGAAAAGCTGCGTAAGGGGAAATAAGCGCCTTAAAACTTAAGTTGTCATGAGCAGGTGGAACCTGCAAATTTGTTTTTTCATTCTTTCACAGCGGGGCTAAACATTGATTATGGGGGGCCCACTGATGAATTGACCGGCATTGTTTTTCTTCGTGCCTTAAAATTCAGTAAATAGTAATTCAACTGACAACCCACACCGGATTAAAGAGTTTCAGTGCCTAAAATTTTTTCTTTATTTATTCAACTTTAAAATTTAAATTAAGAAGACTAATCCATAATGTTGCTAAACTTTTACGGGTGATGGAGTAGTTTTTCCGTTCATGAAAGGGGAGAAAAAAAGGAAATGCAAATCTGGCAAATAAAGAAAGAAATCATCGAAATCGGCAGACGTTTGTGGCAAAAAGGCTTTGTGGCTGCCAATGACGGCAATATTTCGGTGCGCCTGTCAGATAATGTAATTCTGACCACAGCTACTGGCGTGAGCAAAGGCTTTATGACCGAGGAGATGATTGTTAAAGTGGATATGAACGGCAAACCACTGGAACGCAGCGCCAAACACAAGCCATCCAGCGAGGTAAAAATGCACTTAGAAATTTACAGGCAAAGGTCAGACATCAAGGCCGTGGTACATGCCCATCCGCCCTATGCCACCAGTTTTGCTGTGGCCGGCATCTCTCTCGATCGTTGCGTACTACCTGAAGCGGTTGTTTTTTTAGGTTCGGTGCCCATTGCGGAATTTGGCCTGCCATCAACAGAGGAAGTGCCGCAAAAAATTCGACCCCATGTGAAACATTCAGAAGCCATTTTACTTGCCAATCACGGCGCATTGACCTTTGGCTCTGATTTGATGAACGCCTATTTTAAGATGGAAACCCTGGAGCATACGGCCCACATAATCTGGAATGCCATGCAATTAGGGCGGGTTAATGTGCTTTCGGAACAGGTGACCGAGCAACTGATGGAACTGCGCAGTCGCTATGGCCTGGCAGGTTCAATTAGCAAATGTCAGAGCGAGCCAATACAAATTAATCAAGCATCAGAAAAGATGGCATCTGCTTTAAGTGAAGAACAGATTAATCAAATAAAAGCCGCTATCTTTAAACAATTAAAAGATAAAACTTAAACATTGTGAAGTTCACAAACATCATAAAAAAGTTGTTTAAAGTGAAATTATTTAATATTTTAAAATAGAAATTAATCACAAATACTCTACTACTCCAAGCCAAAGAGCCTAAGTTCCAAAATAGGAATATGGCTCGCGGCCGAGGGTTAAAAGCCCCTCTCCGGATTGGAGAGTAGGGTAGAATCGGAAACGATTCTGCCTCCCGTGTTTAGAAAGGAGCAATGAATGATATTAAAACAAAATGCCCCCAATTTCCTGCTTTAATAGATCCCTTTGGTCGGACTCTAAATTACCTGCGCATTGCCGTTACAGGTCGTTGCAATTTGCGGTGTAGCTACTGCATGCCGCCTGAAGGCGTGCCATTTTTAGCACACGAACAGATCATGCGCTTTGAAGAAATTTTGCGTGTTGTTCAGTTGATGCTGGCTAGCAGACTGAAAAAAGTACGCATCACCGGAGGCGAACCGTTGATACGCAAAGGAGTAATTCCCTTTTTGCAAGAATTAAGACAACTCAGCCCGCAATTAAAGATTCACTTATCCACCAATGGCTTGCTGTTAGCCGACTATTTATCTGATCTGGAAGCCTTCCACCTGAATGGCATTAATATTTCGTTGGACACTTTAAATCCTGTTAAGTTTGAAAAAAATTACGCGTCATAATGGTTTTCCCAAAGTCTGGAATGGATTGCAACAGGTGCTGAAAAGCCAGATATCTTTAAAATTGAACATGGTGGTGCAACGCGGCCTGAATGAAGATGAAATTGTACCAATGGCCAAACTGGCGCGTGATCATTCCATCGAAGTGCGCTTTATTGAACAAATGATTAGCGTTGATCAGGCCGTTCAACTCCTCCGGCAGTACGCAACGCCGTGTGGAAACATTCGATTTAGAAGAAGCTACCGGGCGAGCGCTGGCGGAGGATTTAACCGCCGTGGAACCGACCCCGCGCTTTACCGACAGTGCCATGGATGGCTTTGCTGTGCGTTTTTCTGATTTAAAACAACTGCCGGTACGACTCCAAATTGCGGGGAAAGCAGGACAGGCGTTCCGTTTAAAGAAACGGTACAGCCCGGCCAGGCGGTACGCATTACCACTGGCCCCCTTTTCCCGAACGGTCCCCACCCCGGGGCCCCG